>JAAYHZ010000216.1 GCA_012744235.1 Clostridiaceae bacterium | reverse complement strand
GATGTCCGCTCTTCGGTTTTTAGATATTGAATGTATCGTGACAAATCGAAAGGAAGACCTTGTACAGGCCGAAAGATTGATTCTTCCCGGGGTAGGAGCCTTCGGCAGCGCTTCGGAAAAGCTTAAAGAATCGGGTCTTTTCGAATTCGTCAAAGAGTCGGCCCGAAAAAAGCCTCTCTTAGGCATTTGCTTAGGAATGCAGCTTTTGTTTGATAAAGGTTTCGAACACGGCGAATATGAAGGCTTAGGCCTCATTCCCGGCATCGTGCGGCCCCTTTCTTCCGACATACGTCCTTCTCTTAAAGTTCCCCATATGGGTTGGAACAGACTTGAAATCGTAAAGGAGGACCCCATATCCAAATATGTTTCCAGCGGCCGGTGGGTTTACTACGTTCACGGATACTACGCAAATACCGACGCCGATTATATCTTGGGCATTTCGGAATATGACCTTTTTGTTCCCGGCCTTGTGCGTTCTTCTTTCGGCAAGATATACGGTATGCAGTTTCACCCCGAAAAAAGCGGTAAAACGGGACTGCATCTTTTGAAAGCTTTTTCGGAAATTTGAAACCACTAAAAAAGTATAAACACTTTTACGGATTCGGAGGTTATTTATGATCAGCAAAAGAATTATCCCCTGCCTCGACGTTATGAACGCAAGAGTGGTAAAAGGCGTAAACTTTAAAGACATCAAAGATATGGCGGATCCTGCAGAGTTAGCCCGTCGCTATTATGAAGGGGGAGCCGACGAACTTGTCTTTTACGATATTACGGCAAGCATCGAGGAAAGAAAGCTTTTTCCAAGGGTGCTTCGCTCCGTGGCATCCGAGGTTTTTATTCCTCTTACCGTAGGAGGAGGCGTAAGCTCCTTAAATGATTTCGACGTCCTATTAAATTGCGGGGCGGATAAGGTGAGCATAAACAACGGCGCCATAAAAAATCCTTCCCTGATCCGGGAGGCGGCAAAGCGCTTTGGCAGCCAATGCGTAGTTCTCAGTATGGACGTAAAACGGGTAAAGGGAAAATTTCACGTTTTCAGCCATGGCGGCAGAACGGATACAAAGATCGATGCCATCGAGTGGGCAAAAAGAGGCGAAGACTTAGGAGCCGGAGAAATTGTCCTCAACTCTATCGATACCGACGGGGTGCAAGGAGGTTTCGACCTTCCCATGCTCCGTGCAGTCGGCGAAATCCTGTCGATACCTCTGATTGCCAGCGGAGGGGCGGGAAAAAAAGAAGACTTTTTGGAGCTCTTTCAGCAACAAATTTGAATTCCGAATGCTAGGTTCCGCCTTTTCGATTGCCGGCCCCGTCACCGTCCTTAACACCATCATTGCCGATGTGCTGTCCCGGTTTGCCGACGAACTTGAAAACAGCAGGGATTTTCAGTCGGATTTGAGCAAGTTGGTTATTAAAACCATAAAGGATCATAAGCGTATCATCTTTAACGGAAACGGCTACGATGCTTCTTGGGTAAAAGAAGCGAAGCAGAGAGGATTGTC
>JAAYHZ010000215.1 GCA_012744235.1 Clostridiaceae bacterium | reverse complement strand
GGCTTCTTTCATTCATATTTTATGCCTCTTTTTTATACAACAGCATACCGAAATAGGTGACGGTACCGGCTCCGTTGATGTAATTGATCTTCGCAGAGTTTGCCAACAAGGGAACCATAATCCCGAAGCTTTCTACGGAAGGAAACAGCTTATCCGGGTACCGGCAGGGGTTGTCCGGGTAGGTGCAGGAGTCGCACCGTTGGCAGCCCTCGTTGGAAAAAAGCATAAAGTCGAAGCTTTTTTCTTTAGCCAGGGCATACAGCCGGTCGCAGACCTTTTTAAATTCCTTCAGCCCGTTGACCATTCCTTCGTAGTCGAAGGAATCCTCCAAATCGTATTTACCGCTGAAAACCAATCCTTCGTCGTATTCCATACATTTGGCCTTGCGCTCTTCCACCGTTCCTACCGCCGGGGGACAGGCCCATGTGATGCCGTAATTTCGACATAAATTTCTTTCGCACAGCCTTCGAACCTCGTTGGCAAAAACGATATCCTTTGCTTCGACGATTCCGTATTGGAATATACCGATCTCGCGCAGTATGGCATCATCAAAAATCATAAGCTTCCTCGTCTATTGACATAAATTTTTCCCCGTATAAAAAGAAAGGAAAGAAAGACGGGCACAAAAGGCCGTCTTTCTTTCCACTATACACTTTCTTTTTCGCTTATTCAATCAAATCCCCGTTTAAGAAGTTGTTCATTTTGACAAGCTTCACATTATCATAAGCGTTGCGCAGGTTCACAACATCACTCTTGTCGTATTCCGGAACGGTAAAGTTGTTGAATGCCACGAAAGCTTGGCAGTCCTGCTTGTTGTTAATATCCACAACGGTTGTTCTCAAAGGCTTGGTAAAGGTGATTTGGTTGTTAAAAACATTCAATTTGTCGTAATAGCCTATTTGAATCGGCGCGGCCTTCACGTTTCCGAGAACCGTCCCTTGGTTTGCGCTGATGTCGATGGATATGTCGTAAAAGCTGTTTCCTGCACCTCTTGAGAACCGTACCAGATTGGTGACATCGTTTACGATCATAATGTTGTCCTTAATTTGGATATGTCCGGAAGGATTCGCATGATAGATGTATATGGGATAAGCATCGCCCTCCGTCAATCCGAATTCTTTGATGATATTTCCGGTGATGGTGTAGTTGTGGGTGTACTTGTCGTCCCCCGTATCGTAAACCCCGATGGAAATTCCGTTGATCCAGGTATACGGTTCACCGATATCCAGCTTATTATAGTTCATTCCGTTGATGATGTTGTTGGCTATGATGATATCGGCGGTGTTTCGTCCTTCCGTATAAATCCCGTATAAACGGTTTCCGGTACAGATATTGCCTTCGATGATGGCGTAAATACCGGCGTGGAGGTCGATACCTTTACGGTAGTTGTAATTGGCTCTGTTCCCGATAATCTGAACGTTTTTCGGTACGGAGCCGCTGGACCCTGCACAGCCGTATCCGGTACCTCCGTCAGGCCGGGAACCGTTGTACTCCAAGCTGCAGTTGGTGATGGAAATACCGTCTACGTTTCCGTACAGAATTCCCGCTACCCGGTTGTGGTGCAGGTTGCATTTGTCGATACGGATGTTTTTGGAATAAACGATGGTGGATGTTCCGACCGAAATGCCGCTGGCATTAAAGCCGAAAATCTCCACGTTTTCAATGAGTACGTTGTCGCTCCTCATGATATACAGCCCGCTGACCAAGCCCTTGTAGGAGTCGCCGAAATTGGGGAAGAATTCGCCTCGGTATTCCAATTTCATATCCTTGAAGGTAATGTTGTTGTTGGCGGCGCCAAAGAAAAAGAGGCTTGCATTTTGAGGCTGGTCGCTTGCCTTTTGTTCGTATGTGAAAATAATGTGGGTCGTTTTTCCGTTGCCGTAAACCGTAAGGTCCCCGCTTTTAAAGGTAAGAGTTTTCGTAACCAAGTAAGTCCCGGAGGGGAAATATACGGTCCCTCCTTCGGAAGCGGCGTTGAGAGCCGCTTGGATGGCTTGCGTATCGTCCGTTACCCCGTCGCCTTTAGCACCGAAATCCGTGATGCAGTAGAATTTGTCCGGATTGGTCGGAAGCGTCGGTTCCGTCGGCACTTCCTCCGATTGCGCCTGCGTCGACTCGGCTTCGGTTACGGTTTCCTCTTGCGTTACGGGTTCCGTTTCTTTTTGAATATTGTCATTCGTGTTCGAACATGATACGAACAAAAACATCAGTGTAAGTGTTGTTAAAATTAAAACCGTCGTGGCTAATATCTGATCTTTCATAACCGGCAGCATGCTTTCTCCTCCTTTGGCATACGTAAAAACCCCGCCTTCTATCGGTTAAGCGTAGAAGAGGGCAATTTCCTTGATTTTCTTTGCGGTGTTCTCAAAGCTGTCCAAGCTTTTATCCACTTCGCTGATAAATACCGGGGGAACACCCGCAGCTTTTAATTCCTTCATGACCGCTTGGAAGTTGACACCTCCGTCCAGCAATGCGGTCCATTTCCCGTTCAAGGGACCTCCTTTGTAATCCTTCATATGTACCATCTTGGTTCTTTTTCCTAAAGCCCGAACCCAATGCTGCGGGTATTGGAACACCGCCATGTTTCCGGGGTCAAAGTAGAAGCCGATGTATTCGCTTCCTACTTCATCGATTAAATTCCGCATTTCCAAAGGACTGAACAAAAATCCGTTCCATACCATTTCCACGGCCAATGCGCAGCCCGCTTCTTCGGCTCCCTTGGCGATTTCCTTTAAGGATTTTACGGCGTTGCTGTAAGCGTCTTCGTAATACAGATCCGGTGAAAAGGAGCCTAAGGTATGGAGCATCACCTTTGCTCCCAGCTTTGCGGTTACCTTTAAACCCTCGATGGCTTCTTGGATACCTTTTTCTTGTATTTCTCCGGAATCAAGGAGGTTATATGAACCTCTTCCGATGCATGTGGAGACGATGTCAAGACCCAAGCTTTCCGCATAGGCTCTCACTTCCCGGATTTCTTCGTCCGTAGAGCCGGGGTGAATGTATCCTTCCTTTTGCTTCAGCAAAAGCTCCACGCAATCGTACCCCGTGTTTTTGGCAATGTCCAAAAACGTTTTGCAGTTCTCGGGAACAATAATCTGCGTTAAACCTGCCTTTACCGTCATAATTCAATCACCTTTCCTGTCTTGAAAGACTCGTTGGCGGCCAATACCGCTTCTAATGTTTTATACGCATCCCGGTAAGGAGACTTCACCATGTACGGGTCGTTTGCTTTTACGGCGTCGATGAAGGTACGGTCGGCGGTAAACCCGTAATCGCTTTTATCCGTGTATACGTTCGATTCGCCCGTATCCAGCCATTCCGTAAAGGAACTGAAGTAATCGCAAAGTCCTACGGCATGATCGCTGATCATCATGATGTGGTTGTAATTCGGTGCCGGGGTGGACCTTTCCACGTTCAGCTCCAGCCCTTGGTTTTTCTTTCTCGGAGGAATGTAGCAACCGGTGTTTACCGTTACGATGGCGCCGCTTTTGAATGTGAAAAGACAAGTGGAATGGTCGTCGATATCGTAATTGTCCATTTTGATGTAGTTGTTTGCGGCGACGCCGTAAACCCGCTTAATGTCGCCGAAAATATAGCGTAGCATGTCCACGGTGTGAATGTTTTGCTCCACCAATTGGCCTCCGGACATGTCGTAATTGTTGAACCAATAAACTCCGGGAAGCCCGCCGATGCGGTTGGCATAAATGGTAGCCGGCCGGAAGCGTTCAACGAACCGTTTGGCTTCGTTCAGGAACGATAAATAACGAAGCTGAAAGCCTACGGAGGTTACGGCGTTGTACTGCATGATTTTATCCCGTACTTTTTTTGCTTTGTTGATGTCCAGCGCCATGGGCTTTTCCACGTACAAGGCCAGCCCCTTTTCAATGAACCCGATTTCCGTCAAATCGTCGTGAGCAAAAGGAGGAATGCATATGTAAGCGGCATGAGGCTTCAATTCGTCCAAATCCGCCAACACTTCCCGATGATTCTTATACGCTTTTGCTCCGGGGAACATTTCTTGAAAAGACCGGGTCCGATCCTCCATAGGATCCGCAACGGCTACGACCTGTACATCGTCCATTTGCTTTAGGTGATTTGCATGGTAGCGTGCAATGCCGCCACAGCCAATAAATACGACTCTAACTTTCTCCATATTTTCCCTCCTTATCGCAGGTATTATGCCGGAGATTTTGGAAATAAAGAACCTTCATTCCTCCTATATATTACCCTAAACGCGGCTTAAAAACAATAAAAAGCCGGAATGATAAGGAAAGTTCATGTAGGAGCCTTTGTTAAGATTTATAATTCCTATAGATCAAAAAAATGTCATTCTATGGTATGATAGGAGCAAAAGTAAAAACGTAAAAATTGTAAAAGGAGGATCGATCCTATGAAAAGCGGGTACATAGCAAAGGACGCGAAGCCCTGTATGATCATCGTAACGGGGGAAAACGCTCCGGAGCAGGTTAAATACGCGGCCTCGGAGCTTCGATATTACTTAAGCCTTATTACCACAGCCAATTTCGAGATTGCCGATAAAAGAACGGATATGCCTTGCATTTTATTGCAAAGAACGGATAACACCGATTTGGGAGAAGACGGCTTCACCTTGACCACGGAAGGAGACAGCCTTTTTATCGCCGGGGGAAAACGGGGTGTCATTTACGGAGCCTATGAATTTTTGGAACGATTAGGATGTCGATTCTTTACTCCCTATTGCGAGAAAATACCCGCATCGGCCACGTTGGAATTGCCGACGTTGAATGAAAAACAAGTACCCGTATTGGAATATCGGGAACACAACTACACGGATGCGGTTAAGCATACGAGGTTTGCCGTGAAATGCCGATTAAACGGAAGCCACCATCGGATACGGGAAAAGCACGGAGGATACATCGGCTACGCTTGGTATGTTCATACCTTCGAACGCATGGTTCCTCCGGAGCTGTATGCAAAGGACCACCCGGAATACTACGCTTTGGTAAACGGGAAAAGGCCGGTTCTAAGCGGAAGGTTCCAATTGTGCTTAACGAATCCCGACGTTTTGGAAATATCCATACAAAGCGTACGAAAGGCTCTTTTGGACAATCCTTATGCAAGGATCATTTCCATATCCCAAAACGACTGGTTCGGCAACTGCCAATGCCCTACTTGTAAAAAGACGGACGAAGAGGAAGGCTCCCCTTCCGGAACGCTGCTCCGCTTTGTTAACGCCATTGCGAAGGCCTTAGAGCCTGAGTTTCCTCATATTCTGTTTGACACCTTGGCTTACCAATATACGCGCCAAGCGCCGAAAATTACAAGGCCGAGGCACAACGTTTGCGTACGGCTTTGCTCCATCGAATGCTGTTTTTCTCATTCCTTTGAAACCTGCAATGATGCCAACCGGATGACCCGCAGGCAGGACGGAACCTATACCTCGTTTATACGGGACCTGGAGGATTGGGGCAAGGTTTCCGACCGCTTGTACATATGGGACTATACCACCTGCTTCGCTCATTACCCGAAGCCGCACCCCAATTGGAACGTGCTGCAGCCTAATATTCAAGCCATGGTTCGAAACAACGTAAAGGGCGTATTCGAGCAGGCGAACGGAGCCGCCGGAGGCGGAACGGATTTGAACGAGCTTCGGGCATACATCATATCCAAGCTTTTATGGAACCCCTATACCGACGTTAAAAAACACATGGAGGAATTTACGGACTATTATTACCAAGAAGCCGCTCCGTATATTCGAGAATATATAAAAACATTGACGGACAAAGTGGAAAAGGATAATATCCACATCGGATTCAACGATCACCTTTACACCGAATATTTGGAAGAGGATATGCTGGATATATACGACAAGATCTTTGACAAGGCGGAGGAAGCGGTGAAAGGAAATCCTTTGGCCTTGTATAGAGTGGCGAAGGCAAGGCTTTCTTTACGCTATGTCAGGATCAAAAGAAAATCCATGCTGAATGGAATCCACGATCCGGTGGAAATTCGGGACTTTTTCACCGATTGGCAGAGCTTCGGTTTGACCCGGATAGACGAATGGGTTTCTCACCAAACCACCCACCGCGCCTTATTATCCCGTATATGGAGAGGTACCCAATTTTACGACCACTGGGGCGACGAAGGCGGCGAGGAATTCTAATAGGTAGGAATTGTATATATGGACGATGCGATTCGAGAAAATATACAAAGTATGGGCCCTTGGCTGACGGAAATTCGAAGAGATTTTCATATGTACCCGGAATTGGGAAATCGGGAATTTCGTACGTCGAAGAAAATTCAAGAGATTTTAAAGGATTTAGGCATATCCGTTACCGTCTATCCCGACAGTACCTGCGTCATAGGTCTGATTAAAGGCGGGAAGGAAGGGAAAACCGTAGCCATCCGTGCCGACATGGACGCTTTGCCCATCCTTGAAAAAAACGATACTCCCTACCGATCGAAAAACGAAGGGATTATGCATGCCTGCGGTCATGACGTTCACGTTGCCGTGTTGCTAGGCGTCGCTCGGTACTTTGCGGAAAACCGGGATTCTTTGAAGGGGAACATTAAGCTTTTGTTCCAGCCTGCGGAGGAATCCACCGGCGGCGCGGAAAAATTGATCGAATTAGGGTGCTTGAAAAACCCCGATGTCGATGCCGTCATCGGCCTTCACGTTTCCACCGCTCATAGGACGGGAACCGTTGCGTTAAAAGAGGGAACCATGAATGCGGCCAGCGACGACGTTTTTATCACCGTACGGGGAAAAAGCTCCCACGGCGCATACCCCCAATTGGGAACGGACGCTATTACCGTAAGCGCCCAGATTGTCACCGCTTTGCAGACGGTGGTAAGCCGAGAGATATCTCCTTTGGATTCCGCGGTTTTGACCTTCGGCGTCATTCGAGGAGGAACGGCGTCAAACATTATAGCCGATAAAGTGGAATTGATCGGGACCTTAAGAACCGTTGACCAAGGCACCCGAGAAAAGGCAAAGGAACGGATCGAAAAAATGGCAAAAGGTATTGCCGAGGGAATGGGGGCGACGGCGGAGATAGCCTTCCATAAAGGCTACGATATGCTGGTAAACGATCCCGATATAACGGCGGTTATAAAAGCCGCGGCAAAAGAAGTAATAGGAGAGGAAAATATTTCGCAAAAAGAGCAGATCAGCCTTGGCGTCGAAGATTTCGGGTACTTTGCCAAGGCGGTGAAAGGAGCCTTCTATTATTTGGGCTGCGGAAATCCGGATAAAGGAATTTGTGCTCCGGGGCACAACGAATACTTTGATGTGGACGAGGATTGCCTGCCTATCGGCGTTATGATGCAGGTAAATACCGCGTTAAAATTATTGGAATAGAAAGGACAAGAAGAACTTTATGAAGCTATTCATCAGTGCGGATATTGAAGGAACAACCGGAATCGCTCATTGGGACGAAACGGAGCCTTCCCAAAGAGGATACGATTATTTCAGTAAACAAATGACGAGAGAAGTAAGCGCCGTTTGCGATACCGCTTTAAAGTGCGGGGCGACAAAAATTACCGTGAAGGACGCCCACGATACCGCTCGGAATATCGACCCTGCGGGGCTTCCCGAATGCGTGGAGATCATAAGGGGATGGGCTCGAAATCCCTTAATCATGATGGCGGGAATCGATGAATCCTTCGACGGGGTCATTTTCACCGGATACCATTCCGCAGGAGGGACCGCGGCCAACCCCATGGCTCATACCATGCACAGCGCTTACGAATATATTAAAATCAACGATGCTTTGGCAAGCGAGTTTTTAATCAATACCTACACCGCCGCCTATTTCGGTGTGCCGGTATTGATGATCACGGGAGACAAGGGAGTATGCGAAGAAGCAAAAACGTTGATTCCCGGTATCACCACGGTAGCGGTTTGCGAAGGGTACGGGAACGCCATGCGGACCATACACCCGGATTTGGCGATCCGTCGGATCCAAGAAGGGGTAAAGGAAGCGCTTTCGGGGAACTTTGACGATTGCTTAATCGAGCTGCCCCGAAGGGTCCGGATGGAGATCCGGTACCGTGAGCATTTCTATGCTTATCGGGGCAGCTTTTATCCGGATGCCATGAAGATCGACTCGAAGACCATCGCCTTTGAATCCGATGACTATATGGACGTATTGACCTTCTTTATGTTCGTTTCGAGGTAACGAAGGCTTTTAAGATGTAGCCGATTCGATTACGGTAAGGGTGCCGGCGTCGGCATCTAACACCGCTTCCGCTCCGAAAGGCACCGTCAGCTTCCGGGTGCAATGGCCTGCGGCCAGATTGGAGAGGGTCGGCTTTTTCAAAGGCAATAGGATATCGTTGAAGATTTCCGTTAAGGACAAGCTTTTTTCGGGGTATTCCGGATCGCAGTTTTTCCAATCGCCCAAGATGATGCCGCTGCAATCGTGAAGCTTTCCGGCCATCAAAAGCTGCGTCAGCATACGGTCCACTCGATACGGCCTTTCATCGATATCCTCCAAAAGAAGGAGCTTCCCTTTGGTATCGATTTCATATTTCGTGCCGATGGTAGCGGCAATGAGAGAAAGGTTCCCTCCGATGAGGGGGCCTTTCGATTTTCCAGGATAAAAGCACCGGATTTCTCGGTCCGGGGGATTAAAAAGCTCTCCTACGGGCCGGCCTGTAGTCAGGGCTTTTAAAAAGAAGGATTTGGAGTATTCTTCAAAGGAAGGGGTTACGTCATAGCCTACGGGACCGTGGAAGGTAACCAAATCGCAGTATTTATGAAAAGCCAAATGCAATGCGGTAATATCGCTGTAGCCGATGAAAGCCTTGGGATTTTCGCGGATCATATCGTAATCCAGCATATCCAGTATTCGGGTTGCACCGTAGCCGCCTTTGATACATAAGATACCGGATACGTCCTTGTCTTGGAACAGGCGATTTAAGTCCCGGGCCCGTTCTTCGTCTCGTCCCGCTAAGTATCCGTATTTTTGAAAGCAGCTTTTCGCGATCTTCACTTCAAAGCCCAATGCCTTCAAGCCTTTCTCCGCTTCATAGACGACACTCGGGTCTTCCACCGCTCCGGAAGGAGCCGTGATTCCGATTAAGTCCCCTTTTTTCAATGTTTTCGGTTTAATCATATAGATCATCCTCACACTTATGTTGTCACGTATTTTTATTTCACTAATTATACCGGAAAATCCTTTGCAACCGGCTTCGGAATGGTAAAATATAGATGCCAATTGCAATTTTTAGACGAAAAGAGGGATTGTTATGTTGAAAGGCTCGTATTTTGCCGTTGATGCCACTCCGTTAACGGGAACTCCTTTGGCTTATGACATTCAAATTGCCGTTGACGATCCTTTGTACTTAAAGGGTTTTATTTTCCTCCCGGAAGGAAAAGACCCCGTTGTCATTTGCTCTTTGGACTGGATCGGTATTGCCTGCGAAAGCCGGGAGAGGCTGAAAAAATCCATTGCTTCTTCCGTCGGGACGAAAAAAGACAACGTGACGGTGCACACTACCCATTTTCACGACGCACCTCACAGCAACGAGTCGGCTCGCGAAGTACTGATGCGATTCGGTAAAGATTCGTTGGCCGAGCAGTATTACGATCCGAAGCTTTTGGAAAGACTGTGCGAGAATGCGGCAAAAGCCTGCCGTGAAGCGGCTTCTCGGGCCCGGGCGATTACCCACATCGGATACGGAAAGGGAAAAGTAAAGGAAGTGGCCTCCAACCGAAGAATCGTAGGGGAGGACGGAAAAATCAAGTATACGAGGTACTCCTCCTGTAAGGATCCTTTAGTCAGGGCGATTCCCGAAGGCTTGATCGATCCGTATTTGGACCTGATTACTTTTTGGAGCGATGACCTTTTACTGGCTTCCGTCAGCTATTACGCCACCCATCCCATGAGCTATTACAGAACCGCCATGTGCTCTTCCGATTTTGTGGGAATGGCGCGTAATATGTTCTCCGAGACCGTAACAAGAGCCCCTCATATATATTTTAACGGAGCGGGAGGGAACATTACGGCGGGGAAATACAATGACGGGGAGAAAAAGAACCGCTTTGATCTGGCCAATCGCTTGCTAAGCGGCATGAAGGAGGCTTGGGATAGCACCGCGAAAAAACCGGTAGAAAGCTTTTGCTATACCACCGACCTTTTACGATTGCCTATAGACGAAAGATTCGGAAAAGAAGAATGCCTGAACATATTAAAGAACCCTTCTTCCGAGGAAAGAGACTTATTGAGCGCTTCTCGAAAATTGGCTTGGTATGAGTGGTGCGATCAAAACCCCTATATCGCAGTCAGCGCCTTGTCCATAAACGATGTCAAGATTCTGCATATGCCGGGAGAGCTTTTTATCGAGTACCAGCTGTATGCCGAAGAAAAGTACCCCGAGTACAAGGTTTGCATGGCGGCTTACGGCGAATACGGAACAAGCTATATCGGAACGAAAAAGTCCTACTTCGAGGGAGGGTACGAAACCGGACCGAAAGTTACGAAGGTGGCCGAGGATTCGGAGCCTTTGATCAAAGAATGTATCGATCGATTAATGAAAAAGGATTGCTCCTAAAGGGCAATCCTTCCGTTTATTTGAATCCGTTTTTTTCTTTTTCTTCTTCCTCCAAGTGGAGGCTGACCTCGATACGGACCAAGGAGCGGCGGAGAAGCACTTTCAAGCTGTGGATTTTTACTTCTTCCGTTTCTTCCATGATCGTCGCTTCCGCTTCTTTTCGGTCTCTTTCCGCTCTTTCCAAATCGATTTCTTCCGGGCGCTGGGCGATGGTGCTGAAAATTTTTACGATGTTGTTTTCAATCTCCGCAATGCCGCCGAATACGGCGTATTTTTTCTCCGTACCGTCGTTGTACACTCGTAGAATCCCGTCTCCTAAAGGCGCCGACACCGGAGCATGGCCGTACATAACGCCTAAGTCCCCGTCGATGCAGCGCATAACCACCATGTCCGCCTTTTCTTTAAATTTTACGCCTCGAGGAGTCGTTATGATCAGATCCAATTTTTTATCTTGTATCCGGGTTTCATTCATTCGAATCACCCCGGGCCTTTTTGTAATTTTCCACCACTTCGTCGATGGTACCGACGTTTAGGAAGAATCCTTCCGGTATTTCGTCGTGAACGCCTTCGATGATCTCTCTGAATCCTCGTACCGTTTCATGAATGGGTACATAGCGGCCGGGAATGGAGGTATATTTCTCGGCTACAAAGAAGGGCTGGGATAAAAAGCGCTGGATTTTTCTCGCTCTGCCGACGATTTGTTTGTCTTCCTCCGACAACTCGTCAATACCCAAAATGGCCACGATGTCTTGAAGGTCCTTGTACCTTTGCAGAATGTTCTGCACGGCGTGAGCCACGTTGTAGTGTTCTGCTCCAACGATGGAGACTTCCAAGATACGGGAAGAAGAAGCCAAAGGATCCACGGCAGGGTAGATGCCTTGTTCCACGATAGCCCTTGACAATACCGTTACCGCATCCAAGTGAGCGAAGGTAGTGGCGGTTGCCGGATCGGTAAAGTCGTCGGCGGGAACATAAATGGCCTGCACCGAGGTTATGGAACCGTTTTTAGTGGACGTGATGCGCTCTTCCAAGGCTCCGATCTCCGTAGCCAGAGTCGGCTGGTATCCTACGGCACTGGGAGTGCGTCCTAACAGGGCGGACACTTCGGAACCGGCTTGCACGAAACGGAATATATTGTCGATGAAAAGAAGAACGTCTTGCTGCAGCTTGTCGCGGAAATATTCGGCCATGGTTAATCCCGTAAGCCCCACCCGCATACGAACTCCCGGAGGCTCGTTCATTTGGCCGAATATCAGGGCGGTGTTGTTGATAACGCCCGTGTTTACCATATCGTAGTAAAGGTCGTTTCCTTCACGGGTACGCTCTCCGACGCCTACGAATACGGAATAACCGCCGTGCTCCTTTGCGATGCTGTTGATCAGTTCCAGAATGAGAACGGTTTTTCCGACTCCTGCGCCGCCGAAGAGCCCGATTTTTCCGCCTTTAGAGAAAGGACAAAGCAAATCAATGGCTTTGATTCCGGTCTCCAACACTCTCGGCTGGGCAATCTGTTCGGTGAGAGCGGGAGGATTTCGGTGAATGGACCGGCGTTCTTTGGTTACCAAGGGCGGTTTGTTGTCAATAGGATTGCCTAAAACGTTCACCATACGGCCTAAAACCTCTTCGCCTACCGGTACCGAAATGGGAGCGCCGGTGTCGATGACCGTCATTCCGCGTCTCAATCCGTCGGTAGGGTGCATGGATATGCAGCGAACCGTGCGATCGCCTAAATGCTGCATTACCTCCAAAACGATGATCTCGTCGTTGAAGGGTACTTCAATGGCATTATACAAGGCGGGCAATTCCTTATCAAAACGAATATCGATAACCGCACCTATGATTTGTATGATTTTTCCCGTATTTCTTTCTGTCATATCCTCACCTTATGTTCAAAATATTCGTACTGCCCACAATCTCGCTAAGCTCTTGCGTGATCATCGCTTGTCGCCTGCGGTTGTACAAATGCGTCAGATCTTCGATAATTTCCGTGGCGTTCTTTCCGGCGGCATCCATATTGACCATACGGGCCGCTTGTTCGCTGGTATGGGATTCCGAAAAAGCTCGGAACAAATTCATATGAAGATACAGGGGGACCAATTGGTCGATGAAGGCATGGATATCCGGTTCGTATTTTCTTCCGTAGCCGGAAGGAAGACTTACCGTGTTTTTTTCCAAAGGAAGAAGCCTTTCCACAAGGGGCTCGTGGTTTAGCACGGTCTTAAACCGAGTATATGCCAAAAACACTTCCTGTACCTTACCGGATAAATAATGGTCGATAACCCAATGGGCTACTCTTTCCGCACCGTAATATACCTGCGCATCCGCAACGTCGACAACCGTACGAATAATATTCTTGTTTTTTTTCTTAAAAAACTCGTAGCCTTTTGCACCTATAATAAACAACATTTCATTTTTGCCTTGGTTCATATGCTCCAAGGCTTTTGCCGTAATGTTTGCGTTATAGCTTCCCGAGAGTCCCCGGTCGCTGGTGATGATAATATACAAAGTATTCTTAACTTCCTGATCCCGGAAAAAAACATGGGATTGGGCGCTTTGTAAGCTGCCTACTTCTTCCGTTATTCGCTTCAGCTCATAGTATATGGGACGGGCACCCTCCAGTTGTGCCCTTACCCTTTGCAGCTTGGTGGAGGCAACCAAGTCCATGGCCTTGATGATTTGTTCCGTGGACTTTACGTTTTTTATTCTTTGCTTGATATCTCTCAAAGAAGACACGAAATTACCTCCTTAGTTGTAATGGTATCGTTCTTTTACTTCGGCAATAACGGCATCGATTTTCTTTTCCAATTCCTTGGATACTTTTCCGGTCTCCCGAATCTCCTGCTTTATGGAGGGAGCATGAAGTTCTATATATTTGATGAAGTCCTTCTGGAACTTTAATATGCGGGATATGTCGATGCTTTCCAAATGGCCGTTGTTCAATGCATAAAGAATCAAAACCTGGTTTTCCACCGGCATCGGGCTGTATTGAGGCTGCTTGAGGACTTCCATTATACGCTCGCCGTGATTCAATCGGTTCAAGGTAAACCGGTCCAAATCGGAGCCGAACTGGGAAAAAGCGGCCAGCTCCTTGTACTGAGCGAACTCGATACGAAGAGGGCCCGCAATGCTCTTCATGGCAGGTATTTGAGCGGCACCGCCGACGCGAGCTACGGAGAATCCGGGGTTGATGGCGGGACGTATGCCGTTTTTGAAAAGATCGGATTCCAAATAGATCTGCCCGTCGGTGATGGATATGATATTGGTCGGAATATACGCGGAGATGTCCCCTTCTTGTGTTTCCACAATGGGCAGCGCCGTTAACGTACCGCCGCCGTAATCTTCGCTTAAGCAAGCCGCACGCTCTAAAAGCCTCGAGTGGAGATAGAAGATGTCTCCGGGATAAGCTTCACGACCCGGGGGGCGGCGGAGCAAAAGACTGATGGCTCTGTAGGATACGGCGTGCTTTGTCAAATCGTCGTAAACGATCAACACGTCTTTTCCTCGGTACATCCATTCTTCCGCAATGGCACATCCGGAATAGGGAGCGAAATACTGCATGGGAGCCGATTCGCTTGCGGTGGCAAGAACGACGGTAGTATATGCCATGGCTCCGGTTTCGTTCAAAACTTTGATAATCCGTGCCACGGTAGAGGCTTTTTGCCCGATGGCAACGTATACACAGTAAACGTCTTTGTCCTTCTGATTGATAATGGTGTCGATGGCAATGGCGGTCTTTCCCGTTTCACGGTCGCCAATAATCAGTTCCCTTTGGCCTTTGCCGATGGGAACCAATGCGTCGATGGCTTTAATACCGGTTTGGAGAGGCCGGTTCACGCTGCGGCGCATAATGACGGAAGGAGCGGGGTTTTCAATTTTACGGTAGCCTTCCGCTGCGATCGGGCCTTTATCGTCGATAGGTTCGCCTAATGCATTGACGATACGGCCTAACATACCGTCGCCTA
Organism: Clostridiaceae bacterium; assembly: GCA_012744235.1. Lineage (GTDB taxonomy): Bacteria > Bacillota > Clostridia > JAAYHZ01 > JAAYHZ01 > JAAYHZ01. The sequence continues at coordinate 6,182 of JAAYHZ010000215.1, read as the reverse complement.
CCGGAACTTCCACCGCTCTTCCCGTTAATTTTACGGGATCCCCTTCTTTTATACCAGCATCGGAACCCATAATAATGACACCGATACTGTTTTCGTCCAAGTTTAACGCCATACCGTAGGTTCCGTTTGCAAACTCAAGTAATTCGCCGCTCATCGCGTTTTGCAGGCCGTGTACCCTTGCGATCCCGTCTCCTACTTGGATGACGGTGCCCGCATCGGAAAATTGCGGCTTTGATGAGTAAGACTCGATTTGTTGCTTAATCAGTTTGCTTATTTCATCAGGCGTTACTATCATTCGAAACTTCCTCTCTTTAAGCGTTCTCTCATGGCGTTTAAATCGGATCTCACCGTAGCGTCAAAAACCCGTCCGTCCATAAGGACATAAAATCCTCCTACGATATCCGGGTCTACAACCGGGGTGATATGAATCTCCAAATTGATTTTTTTAGACAATACGGCACGAATTGCATCCAATTGTTTATCCGAAAGCTCTTTTGCCGATACCACAATGGCTTCCGCTTTACCTAAGCGTCTATTGGCCCTTTTGGTAAACTCGGATAATACGGGAATAATCAGCGATTCTCGGCTGTTTTGTACGGCAAGAAACAAAAAGTTTACAAGATGCTCGGAAATGCCTTCCGGGAAGAAACGAACCAAATACTGTCGTTTTGCAGAATCGGGAGCGTGCTGTTGTACAAGAAAGGACCATGCGTTTGGATTCTTTAGCATATCCGAAAGGCGCATAGCCTGACCTACGTCTTTTTCCAGCGTTCCTTTTTCCGTTGAAATCTCCAGAAGTGCATTCACGTAACGATCCGTCAATTGATCCATTGAGCATCCTCCAACTTCGCCAAAGCTTCTAGGAAAAGTTTGTCTTGGGTTTCATCGTCCATTTGCCGGGAAACATATTTCTCAGCCATTTTGGAAGCGACCTCAATGATATAAAGGCGGGCTTCTTCGTTAAGACGCTTTTTGTCTTCCGCAATGCTTTCTAACGAACGCCGCTTTATTTCATTCGCTTCTTTTCGGGCTTCTTCGAGAATCTTTTTGCTTTCCTCGGCCGCCGATTGCAATGCGGCTTCCATAACCTCCAACCGCTGTTTTTCAATCTCTTTTAATTTTTTCTCGTATTCGGCGATAAGTTCATTGGCTTTGTCCATCGTTTTATCTGCACTTTCGATTTTGCTCCTGATATTGTCCGAGCGCTTTTGCAAAAACTCCTTGACGGGCTTGTAAAATAAACGACCTAAAACAACGGCCAAAAGAATACCGTTGAACAATTGTATGACAATGCTGATGAAGGTTTGGGTATCTAAACCGAATACGCGTCCGGCAACCTCGGTTTGAGCCAATATCATGCTATGCAACGAAAACGACCTCCTTACCTTTGACATTCGCCCGGTTTTCCCCACGGTCTTTTATCCAATATACCTGAGAAAAGTATTAAGTAATGGATTCGCAAACAGCAATATGATGGCAATTAAAAGTCCGTAGATACCGGATGTCTCGGCAATGGCTAAACTGACGAACATGACACTGCGAATCGAATTGGCGGCCTCCGGCTGCCTGCCGATGGTTTCGATGGCTTGGGATGCGATTTTTGCCTGACCAAATACCGTCAATACTCCGTTAAAAAGAACAATGGCTGCGGCTATTTGCGCTACATTAATGACACTTGCTAATGCTTCGACACTTGCTAATGCTTCCAGCATGTAATATTTCCTCCATTCATCCGTATATTCCGTTTCTTTTTAGCTATATTATATATTAAATATAAAAAATATTAAATACCGTTCTCAATTTTGTATCGCTTATGCTATTCCGATGCATTCCGTATATACATCAGGCTCAGCATGACGAAAATATAGGCTTGCAGAGCACCGAATAAGACGTCAAAAAATGCATGGAAAAATATCGGGATACCGATTTGTGCGATATACGGTGTCAGTCCGTAGTACAAGGTTAAAATAATAGTACCAGAAAGCATGTTTCCGAATAGACGAAAGCTCATGGATATCGGCTTTGACAATTCCCCAATCAGATTTAAAGGCAAGAAAAGAATGTTCGGTTCCACAAAGCTTTTCAAATATGCGAACTTACGGTGGCGGAAGCCCGTATAGAACATAAGCATCAAAGAGGCAAGAGCCAAAGCAAAGGTGGTGGCCCAATCCGCCGTAGGTGCTCGAAGACCGTAGATACTGAATATGGAGGATGAGAGAATAAAGGCAAAAACGGTAAAGAACCAAGGGGCATGGTATGAAAGTTTATCGCCTAAAGCATCTAAGGCGAAGGAATCATATATTTCGACAATGGTTTCAATGACATTTTGCACGCCTTCAGGTACGGTTTTAAACGAACGAAGCTTTATGCGTACAAAGATTGCCAGAGCAATGAGGATGAGCATGATTATCCATGTGTTTACGATGGTTTCGGTAATCCATACTTCCTGTCCTCCGATATTCAAAACCCATATGTTCTTAATATTCAAATCCAATATCGAATCACCACCTATTTGTTCGCGAATTTTATACCGTATGTTGCCAATTGAAAAGCAATAACTCCGGCGGCGACACCCCATAAATTAATATCAGGTACTACGGCACCGATATATAGTACGACACCGGTAAGAAAAAAACGGATAAAATACTGCAAAGAGACGTATTTTCCCGCTCCGGTTTTGTCCATGCTTAAAGCTTTGTTCACGGTATTATCAAGAAGGAACACTTTTACGATACTGACAACAGAGCCTAATGAAACGCCAAAGAAGAAGGGGAGAAAATCCAAAGAGCGATAGTAGATTACGGATCCTATGATAAAAACGAATCCGATAATCAGTATGGTCCAAATCATTCTCTTTGCCAAATCCGATAATTTCATAATACCTCTCTTTTTCCTAAGTCTCTTTAAGGCTTCTGTTCTTCTTTGTTAACGAAGTCAAAAAGTACCTTCATGGCAGCTGCCGCTCCTAACAATGAAAAAATCAATAACAGCCAAGGAGCAGTGCCTAATAAACGATCCAGATACTTGCCAATAAGGACGCCGACAAAAACGGTTGCCGCCAGTCTAATCCCCAGCTGGGAAAATAGGGTTAAGGCTTGTAAGATTTCGTTTCTATTCGATTTTCTATCATTATCGTACGGCTTATTCAAGTCGCAACCCCCTTGTGAAAAACACGGTGCTCCGATAAAAAGTAAAGAGTACCTGCTTTTAATCATATAGATAATACCATAAATCCAATTTAACTATCAAGCATGAAGTGTTCTAAAAAAGGGTAAGGCTTACAGGACTGAATTGCAAAAGTAAATCTACCCTTAGTACTACCATTATAAATAACGTTACATTTAACAATTGATGTCCGTAATTTCACACATACCGGTTGGGCAAAGCCCCTTCCACAATTACCAAAGAAGTATGTATAAATCGGGTTCCGATACTAACGGGTTCCGGCGGTCGCATCCCCGACATATGCATTCATGGTTTCTCTTGTCCTACCTTTAGCTTATGCTCCGGCTTCCGAGAAGGAGTCCATCTTTTGGTGCATCTTTATTTTTACAATTGAGATATTGCTTACGGACGGATTTGAAATGCATAGACATCCGCATCCGCAAGCTCAAAGAAAAGCCTTACGACTTTGCCCTTTAATTTCCCTATATCCTCGGAACCGTTCCACGTAACGGTTTTTTCCAATTCGTCGCCGTAGATTTCATCGCAATCCGAGCAGGAAAACCCTTCGAAAAACCGTTTTTCTTCATCCTGCAGGCCGACCTTGACCAAACCGGGAGCGCTTGTTGCATAATTGAGGACCAAGCGGCTTCCTTCCAAGACGAAAGGCTTCGTTAGGAAAGTTCCTCCAAATCGATCGGCATAAACGGAAGCGAAGCGAAACAAAGGAACCGTGACTCTTCGAATTCGAGCGGTGTCGTGATAATAATGCTCGTTGACAAAAAGAGAAAACTCGTCTCCGGTTTTTAGGATCCCTTGGGCAACGATCAGGCTTCTTTGGGTCCAGTTTTTTTGATCGAGCCCCGGCTTCAGCCAGCTTTCCAAAAAGGGGCGAAACCAATGCTTTCCGTCTCTTCCGGAAAAGATAACGTTGTCCGATACACCGGGTTTGGAATGATCTTTTACCTTATGGCGATGAGGAACGAACCGCATGGGAAATGATAAGTAAATATGCTCTGCTCCCGGGCACAAAACGGCGGCGTTTGTATATAGATGCTCGACGGGGACATCTTCGTTGTAGCTATTAGGTATGGGCTCCGACCAGTTTAAAAAGTCGGAGGATTCGTTGCTTTGAATGGCTCGGACGCCTTTGAACGGTCCGTCTTTTTGATTTCCCGAATCAAAATATCGGGAGTAGCATACATAACGATTTTTGTTCGTATCGTAAAAAACCGTGTTGTGGGAATCGAAAGCGCCTTTTGTAAATAAAGGCTCCTCCTTGATCTTTCGCCAACGAAGGCCGTCCTCCGAGCAAAAACCGATAAGCCCCGTCTTGTAATTACCCGCAACGGCTTTGTATTTTTCGTCCTTTTTGCATAAGGGATTCTTATCTAAGAACGGGCTGAAATTGTGAGCCAAAGGTCCGGTAAAAACCATGTTGGTATCCTGCCCTTTGTATCGAACGATGCCGAGCTTCGGTTTCTCCCATCGGATGCCGTCACGGCTTTCCGCATAGGCGCACCCTTGTCCTTCGGTCAAATCGTTTTCATTCTCCGGGAAAGTTGCTCGGTAATACATTTTGTAAACATCTCCGTCTTGGAATACGACGGAATAGATACCGCTTCCTTTACCTTCCCAAGGCCGGTCCATATCCAGTACAATTTCACGGCGAAGGGGAGGATTCAGACGTAAAAAAGACCTCTTTTTACAATCAATTAAATAATCATCGACAAACATTTCCATACGATTGCCGACAGGAACGGTTTTTTGATCCATGTTCACACCGCCTTTATTCTTGATATCTCCATTATGTCAAATATGGAAGAAGAATAAAATACCGTAACGAATAGAAAGCCATAATATGATCGCGGCATCGCCTATAACTCTCTATTTATTTCAAAACAAAACCCTAAAAGTAAATATAAATATGATATATTAAAAATCATAATACAGAATACCGGAAAGGTGAGATTACAATGGCAACAGTAAGAGATAAGCTTTGGATGTTTGGAAGTCGCGCTCATGATGACGATATTTGGCTTGGCAAAAGCAGTGAACATCGTTTCACACGATGGTCAAGAATAACTCCTGCCGAAGGCGCTTTCATGCTGGATATACCCAACATGATACTCGTGAATTCGGACGGTATACCGGTTCCGTTTTCCGCCGATGCTTACGGCTATGCCGAAAGCTTTTGTCGTATGAAAAAAGTGTTGTGGAGTATTACGGGCTCCGGCGGCTTTCGGATCGGTAACGAAGAAGAATTCATATGCGATCTTGCCGAAAAATATCCGAATATTACGGGAGCTTTTCTAGACGATTATTTCAACATATTTTTAACAAACGACTCCGATGCGAATGAAAGAATATATAACGACTTGAAAAGCATAAGAGAAAAATTAAGCAAAGCGAATCGTCCTATGGAATTGTATGTGGTTTGGTATACCCATCATTTTCAAGCCATAGATCCGAAAGTGATGCAATTTATCGACGGTTTGACCTTATGGACATGGGAGTATCGGAACCTGAAGCGGATATCGGATAACTTCGAATTTACGGAAAAATTATTCCCCGATAAGAAAAAGCTGTTGGGAATATATCTGCTCGATTATCCGTCAGGCATGCCTGTACCGAATGAGTATATGGAGCTTCAATGCGAATACGGCCTGAAGCTATTGAAAGAAGGTCGAGCGGACGGCCTTATCATATGCACCAATTGCGTTATGGGCGTAGGGCTTCCCTCGGAAAAATGGCTTCGCGGTTGGATTGAACGTGTTAAAGATATAGAAATTCCGGATTAGACAATTTACTTTTCTTTTTTAAGCTTTCAAAATGGTGACGGAAAATTAAATTAGAAGATGAAAACTGCGAATTGACATGAAGTTAAAGAGGCGATTCGTATGTCTTATCTGTAACATGCCGGGGGGAGACAAACGGGGTCTATTATCATGTGGAATACGAGATTATCTCCCCGGCTATATATAGCTTCGGCGGCCATAGAGTAAAGTTACTGTAGGGAT
>JAAYHZ010000214.1 GCA_012744235.1 Clostridiaceae bacterium | reverse complement strand
ATGGCTTTAAACCTCCGGGCGTCCGGGCAAAGAAGCTCGCGTGTTCCCACAAAAAGGGTCATCCTTCCTAAGCCCTCCAAAGGACCGTTTATGGGGCTGAGCAAGTAGTAATTAGTGTCCGTATCTCCCGCCCAGTATTTGCCGGTTGCAATCAATCCTTTGATTCCCAAGACGGGATCCGTTTTTTCAAATTCCGGAAGCTCGGGATTGCTCATGGTGATATCCAGCCAAGGCGACAGCATAATGATGTCTCGTGGGCCGGGCATCCCCTTGTTTTGAATCAGCTGGGCCAAAGCCAGCACAAACCCTCCCCCTGCAGAATCCCCCATAAATACGATATCTTCCGCATTATTGGATTCCAAGAGGTTTTCATAAACCTCCATAACCTTGTCAAAAGCGTCCTTGTAGGTATAAAGAGGAAGCTTCGGATAGACGGGAACGTAAAAGTCCGTTTGGGTACAGGCCTTCAATTGCAAGATATAGAACCAGTGAAACGGCAGCGGGTCGGAGGTATATCCGCCTCCGTGTAGGTACAAAATCTTCGTTTTATCGTTGGTACCGTCTCCTTTTACCCGATATACGTCCATACCCTTGACTTCGCATTTTTCGAAATCGTCCCTTTTACTGAAAAACGAAGGCAACACATACGGCTTGACATGCTTCCTTTTCATTCTTTCCATGTACTTTACAAAATCTTTTTTTTGCGTGAAATGTCGCTTACTCCCCGTTAGTTTTAAAACCTTCTCCGAAAAAATGCTGGCAAAGCTGCGTTTCATAAAATTTCCCTTCGAAATAAAAAATATTCAATCTATATTCTATCATGACCGGCATCGGATACCAACTCTTTTTTCTCGGGACGCGAAGATTTATGGACGTTATAAACGATAATGCTTAAAAATACGATAATTCCGCCTACCAGAGCCGGCCATGTCATGGTTTCTTTATAGAATATGGCCACCAAGGTCGGATTTAAGATAGGCTCTATACCGGTAATGAGGGCTGCCGTAACCGGAGGGGTATGCTCCAATCCCTTGGAGAATAAAATGTAGGCCACACCCAGCTGAAAGACCCCCAATGCCAAAAGAAGGATGATGTTCTTCGAGGAAAAATCCGTCTGCCGAAAGACGGCAGGCGCCCCGATAATGACGCTTGTCATATGTCCTAATATGATCGACGAAACCGGATGGGCGTCGGGGAAGGTATTCAACATGAAAACAACGGCGTAGGTGGCGCCGGAGGCTAACGCAAGTACGTTTCCTAGCATGTTGCCGGTCTGCAGAGAATCCATGAAAAAGAAAAGGATTCCCGTAAATACGGCAATGCTTGTGATGACATCGGCTTTTTTCGGTTTTTCTTTGTAAAACAGCCACATAAAAAGAAGAATGAAAACCGGGGCGGTAAATTGCAGCAGGATCGTGTTTGCCGCCGTAGTCAGTTTATTCGCCACAACGTACAAGTTGTTGGTGGCACTCATGCACACGGCTCCTAGCAGCACGTACTTGTTCACTTTCAAAGGGACCTTCTCCAGCTTCAAATAGGTTCCGATGACCAGCACGGATACGGCGCTTCGTGCCGCGTTAATGGCCAAGGGAGACCAGGTTAACAGCTTGATAAAAAGTCCGCCGGTGCTAAAAAGAAGCGCCGTTATGAATATGTAAAGGGTGCCTAATTTTTTCTTATCCATAAAACCTCACAAAAAAGCAAGTAAAAACGACCACAGAGAAAATCTCTCTGTGATCTTATCATAAAATGTCGTTCTATGCCGCATTCTTTTTCTTAAAACGGATACTTAACAGCAGGTTCAGCAAAATACCGAAAACGGCTGCGCCGGCTACACAAGGAATTTCCGCGCCGAAGAACGGGATGTTACCGGTTCCGTCGAAGCCGAATCTTCCGCCGACGCCGATGATCAAAATGGTTGCAATAACGGCAATGTTTCGAGAGCTGAACATATCCGTCTGTTTCTCAATCATGATGGCAATACCTTGAACGTCAATGGCACCGAAAAGATAGATTTCGAGTCCGCCGATAACCGCCGTAGGAATCGCGTAAATGGCGTTGATCAAGGGCGTGAAGCAAGCAATGACCATGGCGATGACGGACGCTGCAAAGAGAACGTGAACGGAGAATACGCGGGTGATCGCCATCGCGCTGATGTTTTCACCGTAGTTGGTACCTGCAGGACCGCCGATAAATCCGGCAACCATGTCGCCGATACCGTCCCCGATCAGGTTGTGGCCCAATCTTTCCGCAATGTCGTACTTCTTAGAAGAACCCTTCTTCTTGGCCAAGTCGTTTACGTAGATATCCAATTGGAATACGTGAGCCGTAGATTCCGGAATGGTTGCAATGGCAATGGGCATAATGGATGCTACTGCAAGCCATGAGGGTTTTGGTAATGTGAATACGGGAAGACCGAAGATTCCGCTTCCGGCGGTTTCAGGAAGGACCTTGAACAAGTCCACTCCGGTAGCCACTTTGATTATATACGCAACGATACATCCGCAAATGGGACCTAACAGCAAAGGAAGCTGTCCCCAGAAGCCTTTCAGATAAACGGAGAACAAGATGGTAGCGATTAGCGTTACCAAAGCAACGATCCATGCCATGCTCGAAGCGAATTGGTCGGAAGCTTCTATCATTCTTCCGGTAGCAAAGGTAGCCGCATCATTCATGGCAACTCCCGCGAGGGTCAAAGCGATAACGATGGCAATAGGACCCGTCACGCTTGCCGGATGAACCTTTTCAATGGATTCTTGTCCGAACCGTTTTACGATCAAACCGGCAGCTATGGAAACCAAACCGGACATCACGATACCGAATTGTGCAATGGCGATTTTATCGTTTAAACCTAAGTTCGCCAACTCCTTGGAAGCCATAAGACTTCCGATTGCAGCGACATAAGAAAAGCTGGAACCGTAATACAGCGGAATTTTTCTTCCGGTTACCAGTAAGAAGCAGATGGTAGCAAGACCGCTGGCAAAGATAGTGGTGGAAATGTGGAAGCCCGTTATGAGGGCAACTGCCACCGTTGCAGGGAACATAACGATTACCTGCTGTATAGCATACAACAGCAGTTTCCAAATCGGCGGCCGTTCATCAGGTAAATACCCGAGTACTTGATGATTGTTTTTCATAAAATAGCTCCTCCTCTACATCTAGGGCATAAAAAAACCCCTATCTTTAAACGCAGATAAAGGGTGCATGTCGAATACCTTTTACATAGCACATGGCTCGCATGTTATGTATTAATACCTTGTCGGCATCTCCGTACCGCATTTAAAGACATTAAATTTTATTGATACAACTTTATCACATCAAAATGAAAAGTCAATCGTTTTCTTAAAAAAATTATGTGAATCTACGTGAAATTTATTCATCATTCTTGCGAAAGGTCCCGTTTTTATTTATTTTTCATCATGATATAATCTTTTTATAATCACCGTTTTCGGTGAAAAACAAAGAAGGGGACGGTTATGAGGCTTTCAAGAAAAAGCGAATACGCTCTGTTGGCCTTGGTGGAAATGGCGAAGCTGGATGAACAGGATACCATTCGGATCGTGGACATTTGCGAAAGATGCAGCATTCCCAAAAAATACTTGGAGCAAATCCTTCTCCAACTGAAGGGAACCGGTTACGTAAAAAGCGTACGAGGCTCCCAAGGGGGATACCGCTTGGCGAAAAATCCGGAAGATATCACGGTAGCCGAAATTATTCGTCTTATCGACGGTCCTTTGGCTCCGGTCGGTTCGGCAAGCATCTATTTCTATGAAAAAACCCCCATCGAGCAAAACGAAAAGCTATTGGAGATTATGAAGGATATTCGAAGCTACGCCGCCCGCCGATTGGAGAACACTACATTAAAAGATCTTGTATAAATGAAACGGCCCCAAGCTTCCGTAAAAAGCGTAAAGGGCCGTTTCCATGTAAACCGTACTAGCGTGTTTTAAGATCGTATTTTTCAGGATTCATTTTGCCGGAAAAATCTTTTTCCATCATTTCGTATACGAAGGCTTCTTCGTCGTCCGGAACTTCCTCCAGCCGGCTTTCCATCGTATCCAGCCAAGCGATTTCTTTACTGTCCACAATGAGCTTGTTCTCATAGATGGCTTTTCGTAAGGCTTTGACCGCCGCCAATCCGGCAACCTTGGAACGCATAAAAGGCGTGTCTTCTTTAATGATTTCTTTTGAAATGTCAATGACCACATCCGGTCTTAATACGTATGCTTGGGGATCGTATTTGCTGTCGGATTCGCAGAACAGATCTCTTAATAAAAGAGCGTTTTGCTTTCCGGTTTCCGTAGCCTTGTTCATCAGCCTGCAATCGTAAATCAGCTGTTCCATGGAAACGGTGGGAGCCGGTCCACCTAGAAGCTTAACGTTTTGGACGGATTCGTTGCTCCAAAGGTCCGCCACGCAAGCCGCAATATTACCTACCGGGCTTAGGTGGGCGCATGCACTGGACTTTCCTTCCGCCGAAATGGGGATGCCGGTAATGGCTTTTACATATACACCTTCGTAGCCGCAATCCTTATGGGGACCTTTTGCGCCCTCCTCAATGGCAATCATGCTTCGTACCGACGAAATTACGCGAACCACGGCGGCAAACACCTTCGGTATGTATCCTTTGTTGGCAAGCACCATGGCGGTATTGGCAAAGCCGCAAGCGGTATCGCCGGCGGGAATCGTTCCGGTATCATCGGCAATTCCCTTGATTTCTTTCCAAAGCCTTGCCATGTCCTTGGCACCGAGAATCCCTAAAGAGAATAACGACTTGTCAATTTCACAGTACATGATCGCCTCATCGTGGAGGTTTTTGCCCCCAATGGATTCGATGGACAATAATTCCGCTCCCGCCTTTGCGCATCCTTGGAATGTTTCCATAATGGCATCCCAGTGGCTTCCGTGCCACATGTGCGGCGAATGCTTATCTTCCCTAATATCCACGGGAGTGATCCGAAGGACGCTTTTTAAGCCGTGCTTGGCTTCGTACTCGTACATGATATCCCTTACGACTTTTGTAATTTCTATTCCCCACAGGGGATTGTAGGTAGTGGGAGGCATCAGTTCGACCTCGACAACGATACCGGAAGAATAGAGCTCTTTCGCTCTTTTGCATGCATCGTCAACGATACTCTTGTATTCTTTGATTATTTCAGGCATGGAATCTTTCGTAATCAACATGGTTGGCAGTGTAAAATTAAGCTCAGGATATACGAATCCTCCGCCAATTACCATTCCATTTTTAAAGGTTACGGGTGTTCGAGCCGAACCGAAAATAAAGTCGTTTAAATTTTCATAGGATAATTGCTTAAACCGGGTTACCATTCAAGATTCCACCTTTCTTCGTGTTTCTTGAATTATAATCAAAATCATTTAGTTTATATTGAATTATCTTGAAGAAATTTGTACTTGCTAATGAAATTTGAAAATAGCAAATCGTCGAAAATAAATCTTTATTTCTTTTCCAAAACCGTTGCATATTTTCCTTTGCTAAAGTATACTAACTCGGTAGAGTTAATATACTTTAATTAAAGCGCATTTTTCGGAGGGAATTATGGAAATAACGTTTGCCATAGGATTCGTCATTATCATCATCGGATGCCTTACGGAATATATCGATTCCACCTTAGGGATGGGGTACGGTACGGCATTGACGCCCATATTGCTTATGATGGGTTTTGAACCGATGCAGGTGGTTCCTGCCGTGTTGTTAGCGGAGCTGTTTACGGGGTTTGCAGCCGGTATCATGCATGCCAAAGTGGGAAACGTGGATTTCCGTGTAAAAACCCTCAACCCCAAAAAAATAGTAAACAGCATTAAGGAAAACGGCTTTTTTGCCACGATTCAAAAGGGTATGTCTCAACATTTGAAAATTGCTTTGTTAATCGGTCTTTTCAGCGCTTTAGGCGCTGTAACCGGATCTGCGGTCGCCATCAACCTTCCCTCATTTTACTTAAAACTATATATTGGCGTATTGGTTGTTACCATTGGCATTTACATATTGGTTACTTACAACAAGCAATTTACCTTCACATGGTCGAAATTGACCGTCCTATCGATCATCGCCTCCTTTAACAAGGGTATCAGCGGCGGCGGATACGGTCCGGTTGTCACAGGAGGTCAAATTCTATCCGGGGTGGACGGTAAAAACGCGGTTGCCATTACGTCCGTATCGGAAGCATTGACCTGTTTGGTCGGTGCTTCCGCCTATTTTATTTCCGGCGCATTCATCGATTGGAAATTGGTGCCCCTGCTCCTTGTAGGCGGTCTTATTTCGATTCCTTTTTCTGCCTTGTCGGTAAAAAAAATCAATACCGGGCATTTTCGAATCATCATCGGTTTTGCAACCCTTGCTTTAGGATCTTTTACCTTGGTTAAATTGTTCGTATGATTTTACGGCAACAAAAAGGGGGATGTTACGAGCATCCCCTTTTTTATTTTCTTCGTTACAATCCTTCTTTTTCGTATCGAGGTTCTACGTAGGTTTTGTTGTAGTCGTTGCCGCCCGGGTAGTTTGCGCTTTTCAAAACGCCCGGAACCTTGCCTTTTTTCATCAATTCTTCTACAACCACCGTGGTAACGCTCCACATAATGAAGGCCGCCGACAAACCGGATGCCGCACAGATCCTCGGTTCCAATCCTTCCACTTCCATAAGGGCTTCCGCTGCCGGAGCGCAATTATCCAATACCACGTCCCCTAGCTCGTACAGCTTTAAGCCCGAAGAATGGGGACTGTCCACCGACGTAGCATAGGACATGGATGTAATGACAATGGTCTTTAACCCCCACTTTTTCGCTTCGCAGGCCAAATCCACTACCGATAGGGTACGGCCGGATACGGAACCTAAAATCATCACGTCTCCGGGACGTGCACCGGAGGCTTTAAGAGCATAAGCCGCCAATCCCTCCATGGAGGTGTCGAGGTCGGAGCGGTCCCTTTTTCGAACCGGGTTTTCCACCGACAGATTGTACTTAAATTTCTTGTAAAGAATCAATCCGCCGCCTCTGTAAATCAATTCGGAATCGATGATGTGTCCGGAATCGCAGATATGCACGCAAGCGCCTTGGTCCACCGCATCCGCAATCAATTTTCCCGCTTTTATGATGTTTTCTCTTTGGGTACTTTTAATTTTATCGTACAAATCGTTGATATGTTCCCAATACCTGTCCATTAACATAAACCTTATCTCCCTTCTCTTACGGTAAAAATGTCCATATCCTTTTGAAAACCTTTGTAAAATACTGTACCAACGGTCCGGTCAACAGCGCCATGGCCACGGTACCGATACCGACGATACTGCCTAAGGCAAAGCCCACGGCCACGCAGGTGACGTCGCCGATAATCCGCGCCACACGAAAAGACAGCTTGTCCTTGGACAACCCCTTGATGATAAAAGCCACGCAGTCGTAAGGAGAGGTTCCCAATTTTGCCGCCAAATACATGGCGCAGGACAGCCCGGAAATGACCACGGCAAAGGCCATCAGCAATAATCGTAAGGGTATGGCGGAGGGGGCCTCGAACAGCTTTACGTAAAGGCCTGCGAAAAAGTCCGATACGTAGCCAACGCCCACCATGTTCACCACCGTCGCGATGCCGATAAAGGATTTGTCATAGAAAAACACCGCCGCAATCAAAACCAAATTCAAAATCAATTGCCATGTTCCGAAGCTGATGTTTAACACGCCGCTTATGCCTAAATTCAAGCAAGTATAGGGGTCGGTCCCCATTTTTGCAACACGGGCCAAAGCGATACCGAATCCCATGAACAGGATGCCGAAGACCATGACCGCGAAACGTCTGATTAAGTTTTCTTTCCGTATACGATCCATAGGATTTATCCTAAGCTTTCCATGGCTTCTTTAAAGCCTTTTATAAAGCGTTCGTCCATACCGAACCGGAATGACCCTTTCATTCGATATTCTACAACGGATCGGTCTCCCGCTTCGTATCCCCCTTCTTTTAGCATCTTGTCGCTGGGAACGTAAGCGATGGCATCGTTGTATCCGAAAAACAGCATGGTTTTGTCGGTCATTATCCTTTCCAAAACTCTTTTTACGTCTACCGAAGGTTCTCCGCCTACGGTGAATATATAAAAGTCATCGGCCAAACGGATTACGCCGCAGTTTAGCATGATGTAATCCGGCATTTCGTCGTAATGGTCCACAATATATTGCGAGCATGCCCAGAAAAGATGATTGGACGTATAGGTGCGGTCGTTTATCATGGATTTATCGAACCGTACGTCTTGGTTTTTGGTATAGCTTCTAAGCTCTTCTTCGAAAACGGACTTCGGGTATACATCCAACGGCATTTGAATTTTGAACATCTTGCTTGCCAAATTCACGTCGATCCTTTTCCATTTACCGTTCAAAAGAGCGTTCTGCACACGAAGAGCCATGGAGGAGGCTACCTCGTTGCATTCATCATAAGTAATGGGATGGAATTTGGAGCTTTTCGCTCCGATTTTCAGCTTCGAGTCTCCGCCCGCTCCTTGGAAAAACAAAGCGGTGCAGCCGTAGTTGTACGCTTCGATCATATGGCAAAGCCTTGCCGGGTATTCCCCGGATAATACGGTATACGTGTTCAAATTGGACGGATGGCAAGCGAAATTCACGGCCATAGCCCGTATGCGACCTTGGGTATCGCTGAGCTTTAAAAGATACATCTTTTTATCCGCATCTCCGTCCGGGCTGGGCAGGATGGAGGGGTTGGCCACGCCGTTCTCAATGCGTCGGCGGCTAATATTCCATTCCCCGTCAACGGCCGAATATTCCATGGTTCCTTCGCAAAGGTTCAAATAGGTACGGTCGATGCATTGGCTAATTCTTTGGAATAAAAATTCCTCGTATGCTTCGTTGTAGAAAACAAAATCATACCCTTTTACCACGGGACCGTAGTGGGTGTGGGTATAGATGACAAGAAGATTGTCATAGGGAACGCCGTACTTGTCCTTTACATAGGCTCTCAAGCGATCGGGCAAAGAATCGTCATGGAACAAAAGATCCAAGGCGATGAGAAAAATCGTGTTATTTTCGTCTTGCAATTGAAGCACTCGGACGTATAAATCGTCGTGTATTCCTTCAAAAGGCTTTCCGTATACACTGCCAAAGCCCATCATGGTGGTTTCCATGCAGGGCGTTATAATATCCTTCGAAGCTCCGAACCGAAAATTTTCAGACATAGCGTGAACACCTCACGATCAAAAATTCATTACAACCATCATACTGAATTCGAAAGCAAATATCAATCTTTCGGCGAATCAAAAACAACGGATTCCAAAAATAAGCCCTTTGCTTCCGCCATAAAAAGAACCCGGCTTCTGTCCTTGGACTCGATAATGCTCGGGATCTCTTCCTCCGGCAGAAGTCCTTTTCCCGTTTGGACCAAACAACCGACAATTTTTCGTACCATGTTGTGCAAAAAACCGTCTCCGGTAATACGAATATCAATAAACCCGTCTTTTTCTTCAACGGTTACGGCCTCAACGGTACGGACAAAGGACTTGGTTTTGGACCTTACGTTGGAAAAAGCGGTAAAGTCATGGGTTCCTATAAAATGACGGGAAGCTTTTTTCATGGCCTCCACGTTTAAATCCTCCGGTATATGCATGCTGTACTTTCGCATAAAGGGATTCGGGTGCTTCCGGTTCCATATTTTATACAAATAGGTCTTGTACCTTGCGTTGAATCGAGCATGGAATCGCTCTTGTACTTCCTCGACTTCGATGACGCCGATATCCTCCGGCAAATACCGATTCAAATATTCTTTGACCTCCGAGGGAGAAGGGTCGTTTTTTAATTTGACATTGGCTACTTGATGTAAAGCATGGACTCCCGCATCGGTTCGGCTGCTCCCGATGATTTCGACGGGTGCGCCCTCGAATTCCGTCAGCACCTTTTCGATTTTTTCTTGTATTGTGTTTTCCGTATTTCCTAACCGTTGCCACCCTTTGTATCGGGTACCGTCGTATTGGATAATCAATTTATAATTCTTCATGGCTATAAAAAACTTTTATGCTCCTTTTGTATTAAACGTATCTTTTCTTGCAACTTTCGAATTTCTCGATTATCATATCAGAAAATATTTTTTTTGCAAAAGAGATCAACCTTATGCGTATTATGCTGAACATACTGGCCAACAACATCTTCCCTATTTTTCTTCTTGTGGGGCTGGGGTATATGTCGGCCAAAAAATTTTCAATGGACATCGGCACGTTGACGAAAATCAATTTCTATTTGCTGGTGCCTTCTTTTACCTTTGTGTATTTGTATTCCACTCCCATTCCTTTGGAAATGTTAAAGGTATTGGCGGCCGCCGTTATCATCATGATCGTAAATACCGGCGCCGCAAGCTTATTGTCAAAATTTCGTAAATTCGATTCCGGGATGAAGTACGCCTTTATCAATTCCGTCATTTTTTACAACAGCGGAAACATCGGCATTCCCTTGATCACCTTGATTTTCAGCCGTCCGCCTTTTATCATAGACGGCCAAACTCCGTTTCTAAATGCGGCATTAACCGCCCAAATCATGGTTTTGACGGTTCAAAATATCACCACCAACACCTTGGGTTTTTTCAATGCAGGGAAAGCAAAAATGAAGTGGAAGGATTCCTTGAAAAAAATCTTTAAAATGCCTGCGGTCTATATGATTCCTTCGGCTTTTTTGTTGAAGGCGCTGCCCTTGGATTTGACCAAAATGCCTTTTTGGCCGGCATTGGAATATTTGCGAAACGCCCTTGTAGCCACGGCCCTTATCATATTGGGCATTCAATTGGCAAGGACAAAGCTTCATAAACCGGACCAAAACATTCTTCTGTCTTCCGTCCTTCGGCTTTTGGGCGGACCGTTATTGGCGCTAGGAGTGATCTTTCTTTTGAAGCTGGAAGGGATTCCGGCCCAAGTCACCTTGATTTCTTCTTCCGTTCCTACGGCGGTAAACACCGCCTTAATAGCCGTAGAGTACAAAAACTACCCGGATTTTGCATCCCGCGCCGTATTGTACTCTACCGTTTTGTGCACGGCTACTTTGCCTTTTATCATATATCTTGCACAAACCCTATTTTAAAGCCCGGTTCAAAAGGTCAAAAGATAAAAACCCACGATATGGCTAATGGGAATGGAGCCCATTTGCCGGCTGTCGGCACTTTCGTTGCGGTTGTCTCCCATTACGAACACATGGCCTTCGGGAACGGTAATCACTTTGTTAGGAAACCAGACCATTTTTTCTCTGATGTAGGGTTCCGATACGGGTTCGTTGTTGATATACAATTGGCCGTCTTTAAACTCCAAAACGTCTCCAGGCTGTCCGATGACCCTTTTTACCAGAAAGACAGGATCCGGCTTGTTGCCGGTTATCTTGTAGGCAATAATGTTGTATCGAAAATAGTCCTTGAAAAGATCGATAAAGTTTCGAGTTTTGTATATACGGCTGTCGATGACTACAATGTCACCCCTTTTCGGTTGTATGCCCAAGGTGGTTTGTACTTTGCTGATTAAAATGCGGTCCTTGTCCCTTAATGTAGGCTCCATGGAATGGCCCTCCACATAAGTAAATTGAGCCACAAACAAAACCACGGACAAAGCGACGGCAACGCAAATGGCAATGTGAATCACCCACTCGAGTATTTGCTTTACGATCTTCATGAAGTCCCCCCTGATTTTCGAGCTGTTACAATATCGGCTTTATTATAGCACGATCGAGAGGATTTCGGCATAAAAAAAAGCCCAATCGGAAAAATTTTCCGAAAAGGCTTTTAAGGTTACCCTTAGTATAGGGGGCCCTTGATCTTGAACTTGTCACCCGGATTGAATTTTTCGTATTCCGGATTGTTGAAAATTTCGTCGATTAATTTTTGCAATCCGGCCGAATACAATTGATCGATGTATTGGGACCATTCCGTGTTGAAGTTTGCAATTTCACCCTTTAACGCTCTCGATTTGAAATCGTTAACAATAGGTGTGATTTGGGGATTGATTTCCGCATTCAACTCTACGTATTTTTTGTAAAGATCCGTGCCCATATAGATTTCGGATATGTATTTTTCCGGTACGCATGCGTATTTTTCATGCAGATCGTAAGCATACATATAGGCCGGTACGGACCAGTATCCGTCATTCAGCGCGTTGTCAATTTCCATTTGGGCGGTCGGCCATTGCATCAACCATCCGGTAAAGGTTCTTAAGTGTCCTCTGTATTCGGGATCCAGGTTGGCTTGAGGCGTCGTGATTTTTGCACTCTTATAAGGTTCTCCGGCCCACTTCCAGTGGATTCCTTCGATACCGATGTGGTAACGGTTGAAAAGCTCTTCGCTCGTATAAATGGTGTATTGGAAGATGGCAAGAATACGAGCCAATTTTTCATCCGAAACTTGGTTTCCGATCATATCCACACGAGAGAGTCCCGTTCCGAAGGTGTCGATGCTGTATGTGCAGTCCACCATGATTCCTTCGGGACCTTTAAACATGGGTCCGAGAACGAAACGGGCATCGGGGTCCACACCAAGGAGAATGTTTTGAGGCGGATAATTGCGATAAAGATCGCTGGTAAGCTGCAGATATCCGTCACGGTGTGCTTGCATAACACCTACCTTGTTGGTAGCGCTTATAGCCGAATATTCGTTAACCCAGGATTCCTGACCCGGAGTACGGCGAATGTATCCTTTTCCTAACATTTCCGACAACCATGCCAAATAATCGCGGTAGGGCGTATAGGCATATTTCGGAACGATGTTACCGGTTACCGGATCCTTGTATAAATAATTCGCTTCATGCACAAATCCGAACAAACCTTCTTGTGTTTGATTGGTCCATGCATTTTCGCCGAAATACATCATTCCGTATGTATCGTCTTCTCCGTTTCCGTCGGGGTCGTCTTCCGTAAATTTCCTTAAAATGTCATTGTATTCTTCGAAGGTGAAATTTCCTTCCCCCACGAAAATGTTTTCACTTAAATGCTCATATCCTTCGGTAGCGATTTTTACCGGTTTTAAATTGTCCACGGTGTAGCCGATGGCTTCCAGCCAGTCCAAATTAATGCACACGGTTTCATAGAAATATTGAGCGGAACCGAAGCCGACATGGGTCAATCCCAAATATTCATCCGTAGTTCCGGGAACCAAATTGTACTTAAATCCGATAGGCATCATTTCCAGCAGGCGATACATTCCGGGAAGGTGATCTTTTATCGCTTGGAGAGGAATGGATCGAGTCAAGCCTTCCAAGTACATATCGACCGGGCTTCTGGGACCGCCGCGCATTTCGTTGTAATCGGCAATGTCTCCGGCGGCAACCAAAGCTGCCATCTGTTCCGTATTGTTCGAATCCATAGGCCAAATTTTGATGTCCACATTGAACTTTTCTTCAATTTCAAGCTCGGCCCATCCGCCTTCTTCGTAGTTCGCATTTTCCATGCATAACCACGTAATTTCCATAAATTCTTCGAAGGGATTCACTTCCGTAGCCGCCGTCGTGGTTGCAGAACCGGTATCCTTCGGTTCTTTTTCGCTTTTCGCACAAGCAACCATGGAGATAATCATCACGAAGACCACAAGTAAGCATAATGCTTTCTTCAAGTAGAAAACCTCCTTTAAAACAAAGATGCGAACCTTATTATATCATATCTTAAATATATATTCTATATTTGTTTTTTGCAAGTACTTTTTGAAAAAAGTTGCAAGTAATTTTTCCATAGTATTGCAACTCCATTT
>JAAYHZ010000213.1 GCA_012744235.1 Clostridiaceae bacterium | reverse complement strand
CAAAATACACTTTACCGCCTGTCGGAGTTTCCAATAGGTTTAAGCAGCGAAGGAAAGTGGATTTTCCGCTTCCGGAAGGACCTATGACAACAACTACATCTCCTTTTCGTATCTCGGCGTTCACTCCGTCTAAAGCTTTAAGGTTGCCGAAATATTTCTGCAAGTTTTCCACACGTATCAATACGTCATCGATCACTGCTTCGCAACCTCCTTTCCAAGAGTGTCACGCCTTTTGATAAAAATACGACCATGACAAGGTAGATGAGAGCGACGGCAAGCAAAGGCATCAATGCGTCATACGTTCTGCCGCGGATAATATCTCCGCCCTTTGTCAAATCCTGAAGAGCTATGTATCCGGAGACGGATGTTTCTTTCAGCAATACGATAAACTCGTTGGCCAAAGCGGGCAGAACATTTTTAAAAGCTTGAGGCAAAACAATATACCACATGGTTTGGGCATAGCTGAACCCCAAGCTGCGTCCGGCTTCCATTTGGCCTTCGTCTATCGACATGATCCCGGAACGGACAATTTCGGCTACATAGGCACCGGAATTGATGCCGAAAGCGATTATGGCGGCTATAACTTTATTAATATTAACCGATGCGAAAACGACGAAATAAATGATCAAAAGCTGAACCACGACCGGAGTACCGCGAATCACGGTAAGATAAACCTTACATATGGCATTTAATATCTTCAACCTTCCGGTTTTGTCGCATGTAGAGCGAATAATGGCTACGGTGAATCCAATAACAATACCGATTAAAACGGCAAAAAAGGTCACCTGAAGGGTGACACCCAGTCCGTTCCAAAGGTATTTCCAACGGTTGTCCGTTATGAAGTTGTTGATAAATTTTGCTTTAAACAACGCAAACCAATCGTCCAATATCATCTTCCTTTTCTAATTTATTGTTATAACAAAATACAAGGGGCGGTATCCATCGCCCCTGTAGAAACGGCTTATCAAATTAACCTGCGGTAATATATTTGTCGATAATACTCTTAATAGTGCCGTCTTCCAGCATTTCTTCCAATGCTTCGTTAATTCTCTTTAAGAGCTTATCGTTCTTCTTCGATACGGCAATGGCATACTCTTCAATGGTGAAAGCTTCCGGCAGTATTTTGATACCCTTGTTTTGGCTGACAAATACCTTTGCCGGTTCATTATCGATCACTACGGCATCCACTTTCCCTTGGAGCAAGGCCTGTACGGCTTCCACACCTTTGCTGTAGCGTTCAATTTTTGCGTCCGGATATTCGTCCGTCACATAAATGTCGCCGGTGGTGCTTTCTTGAACTCCTATGGTTTTATCGGCCAAATCGTCCGCATTCTTAATAGCGGAGTTTTCCGTAACAATAATAACCTGATATGCGATGGTATAGGGGATGGAGAAGTTTACGTTGAGTAAGCGGTCTTCCGTAATTGTCATTCCGGCAACACCGATGTCCGCCTTACCGGTTTGAACGGCCGTGAGTATGGAACCGAATTCCATGTTTTCTATCTTAAGCTCCATGCCGAGCTTTTCCGCTAGTGCTTCGGCGATTTCCACGTCAATTCCCACAATGGCTTCACTTTCGAAATATTCATAGGGAGGGAACTCCGCATTGGTAGCCATAACGAGAATATTATCGTCTTTGCCGCTTTTACAAGCGCTTAACGATAAAAGCATACATACCGATAAAATAATAAGTACATACTTTTTAAAATTACGCATTTTGTATATCCTCCTTCAACAAAAAAAACAAACAAAAAAGTCCGCTGTAGTTTCATCATTATAGTATATTTATGCACATTATTCAAGTTGATTCTGTATAATTATCTAGGAAAACGACTCTTACGACTCTTATCTTCAATTCCAAGATTTATATCGTACAAGAACTTCACAAGGAATAATTATGGGGAAGTGAGGAAGCTTACCGAAAGCCACTAGCTTCAATACCGCGAGTTTAACAGTTAACTAGTCCTAAAAAATTATGAAAACCATTGATATGACGCTGTTAGATCGCTTTTTTTATGTTAAATTATTTTCTTAATTTTGTTGACTATTGTTGTGTATTATGATATAATCAGTTAAGAATATAGATCTTTGGAGGACGGTCATGTACCTGAAAGTTACTCCGCAAAAAAACGGTCGTATAAATTTGAGTTTTGTCGAAGGTTATAGAGATCCGAAAACAAAGAAAGTAAAGCATAATGTAATCGAAAATTTAGGTTACGTTGACGAATATTTGGATCGTTTTGAAGATCCGATTGCCACTTTAAAGAAGTAGCACGTTTACGTACTTTGGAGAAGAAAAAGCAAGAAGCCGAAGAAGATGTCTATTTAGGGTATGTAAGTACAAATGAAGTAATGGATGAGAACGAAGATGCCATGTACCATTTGGGATTTCTGCCCTTAAGCCGGATTTATCATGAACTCAAAGTGGATCAATTCTTGATTAACCGTCAGCGCAGTAAGTCTATGGACTATTCCCTAAACGATGTCATGCAACTTTTGGTCTACACACGCATACTCGCGCCGGGATCAAAAATAGCGAGTTTTCAAGAGAAAGAAAGAATAGCAAGACCTTTCAATTGCGATTGGTATGACGTATATCGGGCATTGGATTACTTTTCCGATTTTCGAGAAGACCTTCTTCTTCATCTCCATGAGCAGGTAAGAATCCATTACAATCGCAAGACCGACATAACTTTTTATGACGTTACCAATTACTATTTTGAGATTGACGAAGAAGACAAGTTTCGTAAGAAAGGTTATTGCAAAGATAATACCGGTAACCCTTTGGTACAAATGGGTTTATTGCTGGATTCGGATGCGATTCCCATTACATATCGTCTCTTCGAAGGAAATACCCATGACAGTCAAACAATGATGCCAATTATTGAGAAGGTACGGGAAGAATACGGATTGGGAAGAATTATCGTTGTTGCGGATAAAGCGTTAAATTGCGGTGATAACGTGGCATTTTTAACGGCTGAAAAAGACGGTTTCATCTTCTCGCAAAAAATACGAGGAGCCAATAAGGAACTACAGTCTTTTGTATTTGACCCTTCGGGTTATGTGGAGAAAAAAGGAGTGGTAAAGTCGGCGGATCTGTGGGATGAAAAAACGGAAAAACGAGAACCCGTTTTCCGCTTAAAATCCAGACCGTATCCGCAGGAATTTCGGGTTACCCATGCGGACGGCAAGAAACGCCCGATCCCAATAGATGTTAAACAGATTGTATGTTACAACGAACTATATGCCGGACGCCGGAAGCATAAGCGGGCCGAACTGATTGAAAAGGCCCAAAAAATCATAGCGAATCCCAAACGCTATACAAAACAAGATGCTCAAAGCGCATTGCGTTATATTAAAAATATCGAATACGATTCCGAAACCGGCGAATGCATCAATACGAAACGTATTCCTTATTTGGATACGGAAAAAATCATGGAAGACGAAAAGTACGACGGTTATTATGTAATTATTACAAGCGAAATCAATATGCCGGATCACGAAGTCGCCAAGAGATATCATGAGCTTTGGGAAATTGAACATAGTTTTCGAATTACCAAAAGCGATCTTGAAACCCGTCCCGTTTATGTTACATTGAAACAAAGGATAGAAGGACATTTTCTTACGTGCTTCATTGCATTGCTGATTTTAAGACTTTTGGCAAAGCGTTTGAATAAGGAGTACGCTCCCGAACAGATAATTAAGTCTTTGAGAAAATATCAGGCTTGTTTAGTTAAGGATAACGTATACCGAGTAGCTTATTATGATCCCCTTCTAAAGGATATCGGTAATGCCTTGAATCTTGTACTTAATCAACGTTTTCTAAAACCCGGAGCAATACGTCAACTTATTGCCGACACTAAAAGATAACTAAGAAAAATGTACAACAATCTTCTGAAATCAAAAGAACCTT
>JAAYHZ010000212.1 GCA_012744235.1 Clostridiaceae bacterium | reverse complement strand
GAGAAGTCTTGCGCCTGGGTGGTGATGCCCGGCCAACAGCCTAACATGCCATGTTCTCATCGTCAACAGCTATCGCGGCATAAACGCTTAGGCTATTGTCTCATTAGCTACCGTTTGATAACCGAGGTAATTTACACACTATTTTGGACTTGACTTGAATCAAGTACTTGGAGAAAAAAAGATTCCAAAAAAAGTTTGTTCGACCGTAAAAAGGGTCCGTAACATCTGCATATAAACAAAAATCTCAGCTCGATTCAGACTCCGCAGATAAATCCTTCGTTTATATCTCGTCGTTGTAGTACTTCTCTATGGCATCTTTCAAGCCGTCGGCTTTCCATATGCGATTGTCATATTCATGGTCCCAAAGATATACAAGATCTTCGCGCACACCGTCTTGCTTTGTAATCGGAAAACCGTAATAATCGCCGCAGCCGTTGCCTGCAAAAAACAAAAAGCAATCCAAAGGCATAAAGCAATCCTGCTCTCGAGCGGATAAATTGACCTCGATCATTTGCTCCGTTGAAAATAGAAACCAATTATCCCCGTTCGTAAAAAGCAAAAGCTCTTTTAAGTCACGGGGCAGCTTACAGCCTAATGTCTTTTCCGCTTTTCGAATCCGTTCCTCCGTAGCCGGAGGGTTGGGCTTGATGTAATCGTGTCTTTAAGCTATTTCTTCGTATATTGTCTTCCAATCCATTTTATTATGATTCCTTGATTTTTTACTTCACCGAAATTTTATCACAGATTGATACTCCTAAACATCATAAAATGGAAACCCATAATACTATCAAGGCATCGTATATGCCGTGGGCGATTATCAACGAAAGCAAGGTACAGCCTTTGATTTTTTCTCGAAGCATGCAGAACAGGAAACCGAGAAAAGCGGTCATGAAAACTTGAATAAGATTGCCGTTAAATATGTGAAACAGTCCGAATAAAAGAGACGATATGAGGATGGCAAATCTTCGCGAATTTCTTATCTCCAACAATTTCTTAAATATGTAACCGCGAAAAATAAATTCTTCCGTCAACGCAACTCCGATGATGTCATATACGAATTGATAAGTAAATTGCCACGCCTTTGTATATGTTGTACTTCCCGTCATATCCTTAAACCCAAGTAGAATCGGCAGAACGGTTAAAACAAGGGACATGGCAAAGGCTAGGTATATACCGATGCCGATTTGTTTTAGAATTTTATCTTTTTGAAAGCCGATATCGCCGAGCTTTTCTTTATTTACAACCATTAATATCCCCGGTCCGAGAATTAAAAGCCATCGGGTGATAATCATAAGAATCATACGCATCGGCAAAGAATAGGACATTAACAAATGGCGATTAAAAAGCTGCAAACCGAATACGGTAACAAATGTACAGCAGACGGCTATGACAAGATAGGTAATCGATAATTTTGACGTTGATTTGATCGTATCCGTTTTATCCATAACAAATTCTACTCTAAAATATTGTTCCTCCGATAAAAGATATGAAGGACAATATTATTATACAGTTTATCTGCAATTATTACCATAAAGCTAAAAGATCATAAAGATCTTCTTTTTGCCAAAATACTTTAAAAGTGTCATTCTATGATTATATTAATCCGGAGGATAAATTGATGTTGAATGATATCGAAAGTATCATGTCCATTCCGAAAAGCTATTTGCACGAGGCTTGTAAAGAACTTACGAAAGACGATATTACCCGGCTTGTAGACCGGTTGTCATTAAAGGATGATCAAATTCGCTACCAAGCATTTCTTCTTTTGCAGAGCCGATCGGCTTTGTACGATGATGTTTATCCTTTTTGGGAGCTTTTTCATGAAAAATTAAAAAGCGAAAATTCCTATCAACGAAGCATAGGGCTTATGTTGATTGCGGAAAACGTAAAATGGGATATGAAAAACAAAATGGAAAATGTCATTGATGATTTCATGGCATGTCTTTACGATCCGAAGCCCATCACCGTGCGTCAATGTATTCAATCGTTAGGAAAAATTGCAGCCGTTAAACCGAGCCTCTGTGAAAAAATATCATCAAAGCTCATTTCCTACGACATCACGGCGGTTAAAGAAACCATGCAAAAATCCATACTGACCGACATTTTGAATGTATTGTTGATTATCCGGCAAGAGCATAGGACGAAAGAAACGGAAACCTTTATTTCCAACGCTCTATTCGGCGATATACTCGATAAAAAAACGAAGAAGCAAATTGAAGCTTTGCTGCACGATCGTTAATTCGATCCGATTATCCTTGTAAAATCCGTCTCATATTTTTGCAGCCTGTTCTCGTAATGCCGTAAAAAGCCTTTCATTTTAACGATTTTCTCATAACGTATTTGTCTTCCGTTTCCCCGTGTACGGTGAAACCGTTTTTCATAAACAATTGGACAGGGCCCATAAAATCCTTGGCTTCATTAATAAACTCTTTTTGAGGATAAGCCTCGATATAATCGAAGCCGTCTTTTACCGCATCTTGACAGACACGGTCCAATAATAGCTTTGTGATTCCTTTTCTTCGATACTCCGGGGCAATCAAAAAGCAGAATACGGATTTTACACGGATACCCATGGCAAGCTCTTCGGTAGATACGCTATTCATAAATCGCCGCCAGCAGTAGCATTGTAGGCAATCCGCCTTCGCATTGGCATTGCACCATCCTACAACCTTGCCTTCGTGATATGCAAGGTAACCTTGTATTTTATTCTCCTTTATTTTTTGTATTGCATAATTTCTTCTTTTTTCTTTCGATAACAAATAATCGATATTTTTTACATCATGGTCTTCACTGCACCACCATACGCAATAGCATTTGTATTCATCGGCATCCGGTTTTTCGGAATGGGGTGTCACATCAAAAAAGCGCACATAATCTTCCGTAAGCTCGGGTGACAATTTTTTAATCTCGATATTCATATTCACTTCCTCCGTCTATCGTACCTTTAATGCAAGCTCGTTTAAGCAGCTTTCACGGACATTTTGAAACCAAGGGTGATTCTTGTCCACATGCGCTAGATAATCCGCGGCAACGGAAAGGTGTCCGATTTTTAAACATAACGTATAAAACTCGAGCTTTTCTTTGCATATATATTTCGGTACGGGTATGGCATCGCCGTACGCAAGGTGTATAACCGCCCGGTCGTATTCGATATCAAAGTATTTGATTCCTTCGATATCGATAAGCCCGATCTCACCGTTTTCGAGAATATAGACATGAGGCGGCGTCAGTTCCCCGTGTATCAAGGGATATTCCTCCTTATCCATGTCTGTAACTTCATTCTTTTTACGTTCCATTAAATACATCAGGTCGGACTTCAGAAAAGATATCTCGGAATCGATTGCTGCCGCAATGCGAAGCTCTTCGGCGTAAAAATCAAAAACCAACTGCACCGGAGGAACGGGAAAAGGTATATTAACCATAGGCGGTCCGTAGAAGGACCTTTTGAAAGACGCCATTTTTTCCATGACAACCTCTACCTTATCCGCTACGGTGCGAATATCCCCGCCCTTATTCATATATTCCATGAAGCTTTGGCCTTCAAAGCACTCCACAAGCGCATAATCAAAATCTTCTTCATCCCGGTGACCGGAAAAAATGATGGCAGGTACGCGAATACCCATATCCGTAAGAAGCTTTGTGTTATGAATGAAATATTTAAACCCGTCAGGAAACAGATACTTGGCTCCCTTTGTTTGATTTTCCGTCAGCTTGTTTTCCAAAGGGCGGCGCCAAATATAGAGGATATATCGG
>JAAYHZ010000211.1 GCA_012744235.1 Clostridiaceae bacterium | reverse complement strand
TACTATTCATAAGTAAAAGTCACTGAAAATAAACCTTATTTTATTGCTGGATTAATATTGTTTTCTCCCGGTTTCAGAATCTGTGGAATTTACTTACGCAAAGTGGAATTTAACTTTTCAATTCACCCTTTTAACCGAATTTAGGTCTATCTTTCGTATCTTTTTTTGATTGTACTTTTTCGGAGTTCGATTTTAACACATCTATGGCATTCGTGATCACGGAAGGAATGGGAATTCCCATTAGTCCCGCATTTTCGATAATGCTTAACGCTTCATTTACAATATAGCCGATGGTTACCGCATCCCTAATGAACGTAGAGCCAACCGCCAAATCCAATCGATGAGCGATAAGAACGATTAACAAAATCATCCCTTTCTTTGAAAGGCCCTTCCAACCGGCTTTCGATTCCAATCCCCCTTTTTCGGATTTGTCACTCTTATGAAAAACGGCAGCCACGATGAAGCCGGAAAAATAATCGATAGCCATAAAAATTACTAAAGTTGTCAAGGCGGAACTCCAACCTCCGAAAAGCATGGAAATAAATGCACCGATAGTTCCGAGAATGCTACAAAAACCGATTTTGAACTTGCAAAATTGATTCATTTTAACCCCCACTTTTTTGATTATGTATCTTTATCCGCCTTGATGCTTTATTATATGCACCGAGGTTTTTGATTGTCTCAATCGAAAATTAAGTCCATAGAAAAAATACATAAAAAAGCAAACCTCTTCATTGTCGGATATTTGAATATGATAGAATTATGGTAGATTATTCAAGAACAATATAAAAATCGACAGCGGTGTATGCGGAAGGAGGAAGGATTTTGATGAACAAGAACGTACCTATTTCAGCCGGAGTTGCAAAAAGAGAGATAACGGAGCAGGGCGGGCGGCCCGTAAACGATCCCCTCTATGCAAGGGTACTTGTTATGGATGACCGTACAAAAAGAATAGCGATCATCGCCATGGATACCGTAGGCATAGGCGGTCCTTTTGATCTTGGAGATGACTTTATGGATAAGCTTCGTGCTCGTATCGTATCCGAACTGTCCATTGATCCTAGCGGCATATTAATAAATGCAACCCACACCCACACGGAAGGTCCGATGCTTTGTAACCAAGATGCGGTTCTTGACAGAACCTTTGAAGCCGTAAAGGAAGCATGTGACAACCTTCGCATCGTTACGGTAGGCTCGGGTATGGCTATGGAGTCAAGCGCCATTATCAACCGTACGCTACGGCTTAAGGACGGGACACACCAAACCGTGCGCCAAGCTCATCCCTGTCCGCAGGACGAAGACGTGGAAAGTCTTGGTCCCGTCGACCCGTCTATCGGGATCCTTCGTTTTGACTCCGAGGATGCAAAGCCTTATGCCATCCTATACACCTATTCGTGCCACCCTTTGTTGGGCGTACCGGACAAGGCGATCACGGCGAATTTTCCGGGTTTTGCCTCAAAAATTATCGAGGATTGTACCGGCTGTTCGGCGATCTTCCTTCAAGGCACCCTTGGCGACGTGTGCGAGGTCTTGTACAAGGATGTTACGCAGCCCATGGATAGCGAACCGGTAGGAAGGCTACTCGGAATTAGTACGATAAAAGGGGCTCGGGAAATACAAACCCGGTCCGTATCCGTCAATGCCATAACGGAAAAGGCGGAGCTTCCGCTGAGGGTAGATATTCCGGCGCGAATCGATGATTTAAAGCAAAAGCAGGAAGAGCTTTTGGAATCCTTAGGAGCCATGAGCCTTAATTTTAAAACCTTCCTTCCCCTGTATATCCGGCATATGATGGATCCGAAACATCCTTCCGATTATTCGTACAGGTACATGCAAGCCCGGGACGATCGGCTGCATCACTTAGACGCTCAAAACAAAGCTCGCATACAAAAGTATCTACAGAACATTTGCACCATGGAAAAGCTCTGTAGAATACGGAGCGATATGAAAACCCTCGAGTATCATGATAAAATGATTCGTGATCTCGGAAAACAGACGGTTTCGTGCGAAATCGTCGGCATACGCATAGGGGATTTCGTCATGATATCATCCCCTGCGGAAATGCTTGTGGAAACGGGGCAAATCATGAAATCCTCTTCGCCCTATCGGCACACCTATGTGATATCCCCCTCAAACGGGTATGTACATTACGGAGCACCCGCTTCTTATTACGACAAGGGCGGCTACGAGGTGACGGAATGCATGCTGGCACCGGAGTGGCAGAAGATCTATGAGCGGGTTGCCTTGGATATTATCCGTCGTCTTTGAGCGTTTGATATATATCAAGAAGTCTTTTTTTCGGAAAAAAACAAAAGGGCCGTTTTCACTTGGAAGTGATAACGGTCCTTTTCTTCTTTCCCGTATAAAGGAAGCTTATTCTTTCATCTTGAATTTGTCACCGGGATCGTATTTTTCAAAAGCCGGGTTGTTGTATATTTCATCCACCAGTCTTTGTAATCCCGCTGCGTACAATTGATCGATATACTGACTCCATTCGCTGTTAATGTCGGCGACCTCTCCTTCAATGACTCTTTGCTTAAAGTCGTAAAAGACCGTAGATATTTCGGAACCGACTTCGTCATTTATTTCTAAAAATATTTGGTACAGCTCTCTTCCCATATAGACTTCGGAGCGGTACTTTTCGGGGTTCAAAGCGTACTTTTCGAAGAGCCCGTGGGCATGCATATACGGCATGTATGCCCAATACCCGTTATTAACGGCATTGTCGATTTGCTGTTGTACAACGGAGGGGTATACAAATAAAGTAAATACATTGGTTTTTCCTCTGTATTGTTCCGGCAGATCCGCTCTCGGCGTGCTTATCCTGTTGCTTACATACGGTTCTCCCGCCCACTTCCAATGGATACCTTCTATACCGTATTGGTATCGCAAATAGATGTCTTGGCTGCTGAAAACGGTGTACTGCAGCAACCTTAATATTCTTTCGAGCTCTGCATCCGAAACTTGGCTTCCTACCATTTGGACACGCCAAGTACCCGTACCGAAAGGATCGATGTTATAGGTCTTGTTTACCGCCACACCGTTCGGACCTCGAAACATGGGACCGATCACAAAACGAGCATTTTCGTCGGTGTTTAATAAAATGTTTTGAGGAGGTAAAACCCTGTAGGCGTCGCTGTTTAAGTTTAGATAACCGCCGCCGTTGATTTGCATAATGCCTACTCGATTTGTCAACGAAACCTGCTGGTATTCGGTGTACCAGTAATCGATACCCGGAAGCTTTCTCATGTATCCTTTTTGAAGCATGTCGGATATCCATTTCAAGTAATCTTTAAAGGGAGTGTAGGCATAATAGGGTACGACATTGCCGGTTGCCGGATCTTTGTATAAATAATTTTGATCTTCCACGAAGCCGAATAATCCGTATTGCGACATATTGACCGTTGCATCGTAGTCCAAATACATCATTCCGTATGTATCGTCTTGGCCGTTTCCATCCGGATCATCCTCGGTAAACTTCTTCATGATATCCAACAAGTCATCAAAAGACATGTTCCCTTCGGTAAAATAGATGTTGTCGTTGAATTTTTCATAACCTTCCACCGTCATTTTAACCGGGGTTAACCTGCTCGGGTCGATTCCGTATCCTACGGCTTCAAGCCAATCCAGGTTTACACAGGTTGCATCATAGAAGTATTGGCATCCGCTGATATTAACGTGAGTTAATCCCAAATACTCGTCGTCTTTGCCTTCTACCAAGTTATACTTGAATCCGACAGGCAATCTTTCCAATAAGGCATAATACCCGGGAAGATAGTTTCGGATCATATCGATATGTATGGAACGTGTCAGCTGTTCTTTATACATATCTTCCGGGCTACGAGGGCAAGCAGGCATAAAGAAAAAGTCAGGAATATCGCCGGCTGCAACCAAAGCCGCCATTTGCTCCGCGTTTCTCGAATCAATAGGCCAACAATTGAGGTCAATGTTGAACATTTCTTCAAGCTCCGTTTCATCCCATCTTCCCTCAATGTAATCCGCATTTTCTTCGGTTAACCAAGTAATTTCAAAAAATTCTTCGAAGGGATTTTCTTCAACCGCCGTCGTTGTCGTTTCATTTTTTGGCTCTTTTTCCTCCGATCGACTGCAAGCACAAGTCATAACCAATAAGACTATAAGAAGTAGCGATAGTATTTTTCTCATTAAGATTCCACCTTTCATTCATTCCTTGGTTTTTTTTCAAAAAATAAATTTCTTTGTATCTAAATCTTATCTTCCTCCCCGAACAATACAATGAAACGGATAGCCATAAAACAGCCATTCCTGTCTGATTTTTTTAATTGAAAAACCGACTGAAAATATGAAAAAGTCGGAACCCTATATTAGGCTCCGACTCTTTTTTGCATTTTCTATTTTATTTTATTTACAATCATTTTTAGCCTCGCTTTTTCCGTCACGCACCGTCCTTGCCGAATGTCTTCTTCGGTAATTACGGCCATAAGAATCTCCTTTGCGTCATATCGTTCTCTGTCATAGATGATATAAACGGTTCCGTCTTCCGCCTGTACCCCGTCGGGATAGGAAACCCGGCTTCTTTCGTCTATCGTCATTTTGTATTTCCAAGTCATCCCGTCATCCTCGGACAGCATGGCCGTAAGATGACTCCTGCCCGTAAAATTCAGGTGGTTTACCAACAAAAGGTTACCCGATTGCAGTCTTCGGATAAAAAAGCGGGAATTGGGACCGCCCAATCCGGAATCTCTTCCCGGCGTCCAAGTCTTTCCTTTGTCGAAGGAATAGCTTTCACCGATACCGTATTTTGTCCGAACCAACATCCATAAGGACCCGTCCTTTTTCTCGACAATCATGTGTTCGTCAAAAGCCCGGTCCGGTACATCCGCCCGCCCTTGAAGGCGAAAGTTTTTGCCTTGGTCGTCGCTGATGTACACATTGGAGAATCGTTCTTCTTCCAAGCGATTGAATTCGGAATCTCTGCATTTCCAAACGGCACAGGGAAAAAGCCACTCGCCCGTTGAAAGAATCGTAGGCTTGTTAATCATGATACCGTGGCATATGCGAATAGGCGTACTCCAAGCCGCATCATCATCGTCCGGATTTTCCATAACCGATGCCCAAACCCCGGCACGACCGTCATACAAGGTGTAGCTTTGGCTCCAAAACCACCAAAGCCTTCCTAAAGGATCGATCCATAAGCAAGGGTCAAATGCCCTCACCTTGTCGGGAGGATCGATTACATATAAAGGATCGGACCAAGTAAGCCCGTTGTCATCGCTTTTTAGTAACAATACGAAGTTTTCCGAGCCTTCTCCCTTGCCTCCGCTGTAGAAGGTAGCGTATAGGCGACCTTTTCTCGTTCTTTCGATACCGGGTATGCCCTGCCATAGACGTTTCATGTAGAGCCCATCATGCTTTTGATCCAATTTTTTCGGAAGCACCGTCAAAAGAGCCAAATCCTTGTTTTCCATGTTATTTGTTCTCCTTCCTTTGTTCGTTTCCGATCAATTTCATTATATCGAATAAATGAAAATTTCTTTATTTCAATCGAAAAAATCAATAAATAAAGCGAATACTATCATTGACAGAATGAAAGATACGTGTTATTCTTTCTTTGTTAATATATTAACAATAAAGCTATAGAATATTCCGTTCGGGAGAATATTTGGAATCGGGAGGTATGTATGTTTTCACTGAAAGGACGGGTAGCGGTCGTAACGGGAGCATCATCGGGATTAGGCCTTCAAATGGCCCAAGGCTTTGCCAAGCAAGGCGCAGACCTGGTGATTATGGCCCGAAGAATGGATCGATTGGAAAAAATCGCAGAAGAATTCAGAGCCCAAGGAGTAAGATGTCTACCTCTAAAATGTGATGTCACCAATACGGAAGAAGTGAATCGGGCTGCGGAAGCGGCATTTAAAGAATACGGAAGAATCGACATTCTCGTGAACAATGCCGGCGCCTCAAGAAACGCCGGGGTATTGGAAATGACCGACGAGGATTGGAATTTCACCATCGAAGCGGATTTAACAAGCGTGTTTAAAGTCACGAGAGCCTTTTCCAAGTATATGGTCGAGCAAAGATACGGACGTATCATTAACATTGCCTCCATATACGGACAAGTGGGCAACACCGCTATGGATACCATCGCTTACCACTCCTCCAAAGGCGGAGTTATCAACTTTACAAGAGCCGTTGCGGCGGAGCTTGCAAAATACAATATAACATGCAACTGCATAAGCCCGGGCTATTTTGAAACGGAATTGACAGCCGATACGTTGAAAACCGAAGCGTTTACGAACTATATGAAAGCGACCGTTCCTTTGAGACGCTACGGAAGGCCCGGCGAATTGAATGCGGCTGCCGTGTTCTTAGCCAGTGAAGAAGCCTCGTATATCACGGGTCAAAACATCAAGGTTGACGGCGGATATACGGCAGTATAACGAAACCACACCCTATTGATACCTTTATATATACGGCGCTGTCCTTATTTGGGACAGCGCAATTTTTTTCTTATTCATAGAGGAGAAACCCGATTCGCATTGAAT
>JAAYHZ010000210.1 GCA_012744235.1 Clostridiaceae bacterium | reverse complement strand
GCAATAAATCGCTCATAACTTATTACTCCATCTTCTATATATTTAAAGGCTTATCTTAAGGACGGAGCTAAACGTTCCGTGCGGGCAGGTCTTCCTTCGGGAAGACCCTTCTTTTTTATCATGGAAGCGAGAGAACAATGTAATGAAACAATGGTGCAGGTAGAAATACGCTGTATACCCGTGTATCCGAATTAGCGTTTAAGCGACATGTAATGTCGCCGGGCATGGGGCCGCCGTGTAGGCGGTTTTTTTGTTTTCCATTTCCCCATTTTCCTGCTCGTTCATTTTCCGCTTTTCTATATCCCCGGAACCATTTTGTAAGATATTACGTCTAAATATATATACGGTAACATACCGTATAGGGAGGAGGATTTCCTATGAAAAAGCCCTTTATATTTCTCCTCATATTCCTGTTGGCTTTTTCCGTACCGCTGTCCGGCTGCAGCGTATCGGAAGCGGTTGTAAAAGCGGAAAAGCAAAACGAAGTGGTAATAGGGAATACGCGGTTTGCCATCGAGCTTTTTAAAATATTGAACAAAGACGATTCGGATAAGAACATATTCATATCTCCCATAAGTATCTCCACGGCGTTGACCATGACGTTAAACGGAGCTTCCGGATCCACAAAAGCAGCCATGGAAAAAGCCTTGTTTTACACCGGGATTTCCCTTGACGAAATCAATTCCGGAAGCAAATACATCTATCAGAATTTAAAAAGCAAAGACAACCAAACGGAATTGATTATGGACAATTCCATATGGATCAAAAAGGGATACCCCATTAAGCAGTCCTTTAAGGATGTAAACAAGGAAATGTTCGACGCCTATATCACCGATCTTGATTTTTCAAAGCCCGGTGCAGCGGATGAAATCAACAACCGGATCAAAAAATCCACCAAGGGCATGATTGACCAAATGATACGGCCTCCCATACCGGAGCATGTAGTCATGTATTTGATTAACGCCATCTATTTCAAAGGAGATTGGACAAATTCCTTTGATCCGAAGAATACGTACGAAGCGAACTTTTACGGTAAATCCAAGACGGTTACGGTAGATATGATGCGACGTACGGGGGATACGGAGTATTACGGAAACGAACGCCTAAAAGCGGTAAGGCTTCCTTACGGCCAAAAAGAAGCCTATGCCATGTACGTCATACTGCCCGATGAGGAGTCGGATATTGACGAGTTTATCGATTCCTTCGATGCGGATACTTGGAACGAGATTCGAACGGGTATGGTTGAAAAGAATAAATTCAACTTAATGCTGCCGAAGTTTAACATGGAATACGGCATCAAGGAGCTGAAAGCCGCATTGACGGAATTGGGCATGGGAGAAGCCTTTACGGGCGGCGCGGATTTTTCCTTGATGAGCGACGGTAATTTATACATCGAAAACGTGCTCCACAAAGCCGTTATCGAGGTGAACGAGGAGGGCTCGAAGGCTGCGGGAGCCACCGTGGTTATCATCGAAGAAACGTATATCCCCGATAACAACTTTATCGCCAATCGCCCCTTCCTATTCATCATTGCCGACGAAGGGGACGGCAATATTTTGTTCACGGGAAAAATGATTGACGGGTAAAGGGTATAGTCTCTCATGAAAATGGGAATAATTGGAATATGAGATAAACGGTTAATTGTATGGAACATATAACAGGTTTGGTCCGTCATATATATTGTGGATAGGCAAATTACCCACACAAACCTTGTATATAATTGTTTGAAAAGGACCGGACCTTTTGGGAACCGGTTTTTTTCACGGGATTATTACATACTTTGGGAAGACGGGAATAATCCCGGCAAAAGGCGTCAAATCCCTTGAATTGGTCCTGTCGAAATGATAGACTAATTTTAGGCGGTAAGAGGTTTTTCGTTTCTTTTGGCGGTTTTGTTCCCTTAAAATAGACAGGATGTGTATGATGAGTCATTTTACCGAAATCGGATCTTATGCAACGGAAGATGCCATAAACCGGCATGAAAAGCGGCTTGCTATAAAGAAAAGAACAACCGCTCAAGTGAAGGGTTTTCTTTTGTTTCTTTTTGCCGTTTTTCTTTTGGTGTTTGCAGATCCCATTATTTGTCACGACGATACCATGAAGGCGGAATCCCTTGATATGAATGAAAGAGAAGAAGCCGTCTTTGCGGAGGAAGCTTCCATTGAAGACCTCATGTATGAGGAAGAAAATGCGGAATCCTTACATAACGAAACGAAGGAGGCAAGGTATTTTTACCGCCAATATCCCTTGTCTTCCATGTCCTATATGGATTTGTTGCGGGAAGAACGGCATTTCGACGAGCTTCCGGACACCGTCTTCTACAACGGAGAAAATCCGGAACGTGCAAGCATGGCCATTTTAACCGCGGAGGAAAAGGATAAAAAAGAGGACGAGGAACCGGATGACGAGCCGGCTCCGGAAGAAATAGCGGATCCCGTAACGTATGCTTACCCGGAAGGATACCGCGTTTTATACAATCTTCCGAAATCGTATGCTCTTTTGACCTTTGACGACGGTCCGTCCGCATATACTCAACAGATCGTAGACATTTTAAACAGGTACAACGTCCAAGGGCTGTTCTTCTTTATCGGGCTTCACACGCAAGGGCGCTACGAGGCCATGAGGTACGTAACGGAAAACGGCTGCGCGGTAGGAAACCACGGCTATTCCCACCGTGATATGTCCGCCATGACTTACGATGAGCAAAAACAAGAAGTGGTGCGAACCAACGAAATCATCGAGCAGGTTACAGGGGTCAAGCCCAAGTTTTACAGGCCGCCTTTTGGGAACTACACGGAAGAATTGGACGGGATTCTGAAGGAGGCCGAGATGAAAACGGTTTTGTGGAACAAGGATCCGGCGGATTGGAACAACAAAACCGGAGAAGAAATCATGAAGTACATAACCGAAGCGACGCCCTACGGAGGGATTTATCTTCTTCACGAAACCCCCGAGACGGTCGCCATTCTGCCGATGATCATCGAATTTTTGCTGTTAAACGGCGTAGAGT
>JAAYHZ010000209.1 GCA_012744235.1 Clostridiaceae bacterium | reverse complement strand
ATATGGTTCCCCCTTTTATCCCTTTGTCGAAAAACACACGAGCCGATTCGGGTATGTAATGCGGAGGAAATCCTAAAAATAAGGCAGTCGCCGGGCTAAAGGGAGTTTTCCTATCTTCACAAACTTCTCAAAAAATTCAAGTCATAAAATCTGTTATATGATCCTAAATTTCACTTATAAGTACAGACTTCATGAATGAGTCCTTCGCCAACCAAAATCTAGTCCGTATTATCGCCGGATGAAACAAGATTATCTTCCTCATTACCCCCCTTATGGAAAGGCATCTTCGTTAACCCGGTCAAGGCCTTGTATACGGATAAAATTTTCCCGTCCTTCAGAACGCCGCTTAACAACTCGAAGTAAATTCATGTCCCATGCGATCGGAGAATCGCCTCTTTCTTCCTAGCTTTTGGATAAAAATACTCCGATGAGGGTCATATTAGCTCACTTCGCTTCCTATTTTATGTAAACATGAAACGGATCCCCTTTGAAACCACCACCTTTATAGGGTCAATTGATGCATTTCAATTATATCAGATATTTAGATTACCATACAAAAAATACAAGAAACATCGACGATATTACAGTTCGTATATCGCAACACGGGAGCGCTTTTACGAGTGTTACGAATCTTATGTACCTGTCTACAATGCTTTCCTTATGCCGTACAATAGAAAAGAAAACGGATTTGGGACAAATGTTATTCTTACAAACAGAAGAGAGGGGGGATTGGACGGATAAAGGAGTCATATGCTTTCCACATTTTACGAGCTATTTTCTAAAAGGCTATGACAACGGAAGGATTTTGGTAGATTTTGTTGTAATCGGTATCGATGAAACGGGAAAGCCGATTAACAGCAACGAATCGACGATGATTTGTCCGAACAGCCAATATTTGCTGTTGTAATTCTATTTCTCTTATCGGCAATGCAGATCCTAGAGCCTTGTTATCCGGTTCAAAAAAAGATATATACAACGAAGTAAAGCAATGCATGGACATCGGTAAAGGCTGTCCGGCTTCTTCATGGCGGTAGGCAACCATATCCCTGCCAATACTCCGGTTGAAAATGCTCTTTACTACAACGAAGTATACGAGAAATTATCGAAAAGATAAATAAACGTGATAGAAAAAAGGTAGCACCGGATAAAGATCGAAATCGGTTGGAAATAACGTAGGAAAAGAGGGAAAAGAGTTATTTAAGATAATAAAGAAAGGGATTATACTGTGAGTTTTTCATCTATTGATCTTTATTGTCGATCTATTTGTATTGTCAACCCGTAGTATAAGCAACTAATCGGCATTGAACACTTCATGCAGTTAATCAAGTCAGAACCAATTCTTGGAGGTGTGAAATGAGAAGGTTGGTAAGTTTTATGCTCATGCTCACGTTGATTATGTCTTTTGTTGCTTGCGCTAAAAGCGAAAAGCCGAAAGGCAATGAAAAGACGGATGTTTCTGAGACGGAAGAGAATCCCTTTGAAGAATTCTTTGAAATTTCATGGCTGACACAACTAAATGAAGATTACCAAGAAGGTAGATGGGATGAACTTGAACTCGAAGAACTGTTTAATGTGGATTTGAAAGTTCTGCCTATGTGTTCCTACACCGATTACGAAGGGATGGCGGCTTTAGTGGCATCAGGGGATATGCCTGATTTCAGTTTCATGCCCGCTGCACCTAGGCAACCTCAAGATCTGTACAACGAAGGAATCATTCGTTCCGTACCGTTGCAAGCGATAAAAGACTTTCTACCGGGTATGTACGAGCTGTTAGAAAAAATGCCGATAGGATTTAAGTACAATCTTGTTGAAGGAAAAACGGATGAGTATCTTGGCATTACTCACATCAATTATCAATTCGCCCAGTGGTTCAATGATACCACGTCCATTAACCTTGATTGGCTGGAGGCGATAGGATATAGTGTGGATTTGAGCCAATTCAAGCAAGTTAAAATACCTACGGCGGGATATGAAAGATTCAATGATAATCTGTATTTTGGAGAAGGTAATTTTTCATTTGAAGAAATGCAAGATATTATGAAGAAATTTACCGAAGACGATCCTGATAGAAACGGTATTGATGATACCTTCGGAATGATGTACTTGCCCGAAACAGCGAACTCCGTTATGACGCAGGAGGGATTATTTGGGTTTGTCATAACTGCAAACTACTTGTACAAAGATCCGGTTACCGGTGATGTTGTACCTTACTATGCCTATACACCTTACAGAGATTATCTTGCTTGGGTATCCGATTCTCTTCAAAAAGGTTATATGAGGCGATTACCCGGTCAAGATACGTGGGTAAATGAATATTTTCAAATCAGTAAAACCAATAAGGTCGGAATTATACAATCCCATGCAAACGGTTACTTACAACTTACCAGTTTTTTCAGCAGCTGGCCTCCTCAAAACATCTGGTTGGAAACCGACGAAGATGCTACATTCATTATGGGACCGATGTTCAAAGGTCCGGAAGGTAAAGCGGTAAACATGACTTACGGAATCGACACTTTCGGATCCGGTGCCGCTCGTGTCGAGATGTTCGGTGCGCAAGTATCGGATGCAAAAATGGAAAGAGTTTTACGGATGCTGCAGTATATGATTTATACCAGCGAGGAGATTTTCACGAGATATCAATACGGTTTGGAAGGTATTCACTTTAAATGGTCCGGGGAACCGTATAAAAGCACAAAAATCATTACGCCGCAAGAGGATTTGCCTCCGGAATACAGAGGCAACGTGAAGGTCTTTACATGTTGGTTAATGCAATGGCCTACGGCCCAACTGGAAATTGACAATGCCATAAACAACGGCTATTGGTCCTGCGATGCTTATATGTATTACTATGGTCTTAATGAGAAAATGGCATGTAACCCTGAAAAATATATAGCGGATGTTTATATGGGACGGGAACTGTATAATCGGTATGTGGAGATCAATAACGAAGTAGGACCTCAAATAACGACGGTAGTCAATAATTTTAAGAATCGTGCTTTAAATGGTGAGATTGCGAATTTTAATTCCGAATGGGTTCAATACATCGATCAATTATATGCAGCGGGATTGAGAAAGCTTGTTGACGAGATATTTAATAGACCGGATTATGAAAAGTATAACCCCGGTGACAAGTTCAAGTTTATGGCACCTTTATATTAATAATTGAAAAAGGGGGGAGCCCCCCCTTTTTATCCAAAGCGTTTTTCGATGTGGAGTGTCCGGAAAAAAGGAAAGGGATATGTAATAAAGGATGATTGATTTGCTGAAGTTCTTATATGGTCCGATTATCATTATAAAGTCGGAGCTTCGGCAAATTCTTATGAGATTTTTTATTCATCATCTGAAACGGTGAGTTTCGGATATTGGTTAAAAATAAGAAACTATTATTTCTATGTAAAGCCATCTAACAAGAAGGTTTATTATGTCCTATACCGACAGAATGATGGCTTTGAATTTGGAAATCGAGTACCGCGAACAGAGTATTCCGCAAAAGAGCATTGGAATCTTACCGGAATCGATGTAAATATGAATATCAATGCCGATGTAAAATTCAAAGCAAGCCAAGTTTTTAGAAAGGTTTGGGACTACAACCATATCCGGCCCGTTCTGAAATTTGATACATGGGAGTTATGGTTACAGGAAGAAGTCCGATATAGTCAAAAGCTTCAATGATCAATACTATAATAACTGTAGCTATTTTAAAGATGCGGTGAATATGACAGCGATTTACCCTAATGCGAGATTGATTGAAATTTTCGTATGGGATATTCTTTTGTACGGCAAAACCTGTTCGATTATCGGCAATGTAAATACTAAGGTCTTGTTATCCGGTTCAAAAAAGATAGATACAACGAAGTGAAAAGGCGCATGGACAGCGGAAAAGGCTGCCCTGGCT
>JAAYHZ010000208.1 GCA_012744235.1 Clostridiaceae bacterium | reverse complement strand
TATACATAGAGGACACCTTCCTTTGTGATTTTTTGTTTTGGAAATTTAATCATATCACAATCGGGGTCCTCTTTCTATTTGTTATATTCCTCCATTGATTATTATCCGAAACTTACTTTACGCTAATATAAGATTTATCAGATTAAACAAAGGATTGTATTGACAGTACAAAAAGGAAAAAATATGATAATTAAAAGTATCGTAGAATCGAGGTGCTCATTATGAAGTACTCAGGGAAAATGTACCGGGTCAAGGTTCCGAAAAGCAGAGATCCTTTTATCAATACACGCCTTATCCCTGCAGGAACGGACCCTATTTCCGGTCGCGAAAGGTTCTGGATCACGTCATATAACGCAAATGCAGGCTGTACGGGCGTTTTGGTGGACGAATGGGGAAATGCGAAGATTAAAAAGTTCGGCCTTCCCTATAACGGCTTTTACAGCGCCGTCTATACGGAGGACAACACCTTATGGCTGTGCGGATTTATGGACAAGGTTTGCAGCTACAAGCCGGATACGGAAGAGTTTCACTGCTATAACACCGGAGGAGCCCGGGGATTGGTTTTCAACGGAATGCCCTATGATCCGAAAACCGGTCGTGTCTTCGTCGCCGTATCCACGCCTCCTAGCACGCAAGGAATGGTATTCGACACGAAAACCAAAGAAGTCGTGACGTTCTACAAAGACCGGTGGTTTCACA
The DNA here is from genome assembly GCA_012744235.1 of Clostridiaceae bacterium. Lineage (GTDB taxonomy): Bacteria > Bacillota > Clostridia > JAAYHZ01 > JAAYHZ01 > JAAYHZ01. Next base: position 5,205 of record JAAYHZ010000208.1, on the reverse strand, counting down.
AATACTTAGGCAACAGTTTTCCTAACGGAGACGGTACATACACCGTTTTAATCAACACGCCGGGAGTCGGCTTTTACCGCTGGGATCCCGTGTCTTGCGAAATCACTCTGATGCAAAGCTTTCCTCCGAATCACGGCCATAATGTGGGAGACAGTTATCTTCTTGTAGACAACCGGTATTACGTCCCGGAAAAAGGATGGTACGATCCTTTGAAAAACGAATTTACGGACGGCATCAAGCCGGACGAAGAAGCCGTATGGCATCTATACGATCCCGCCGAGGGAGTCATTTACGGAGCCATGAGCCAAGCCTCCGACAGTACCTTGGTCAAATGGGACACGGCCTCGGGGAAGGTTACGAAAATATATACGATCAAGAATTGCTATCCGTACGGAATCACCTTTACGAAGGACTTTACCGCCGTTGCCGTCAACCTTTACGGATACTTTTATCGCATCAATCTTCGAGAAAAGTGCATGGATGTCTGCAGCCGGTTGGATACCGACGAGTGCGGCCATACCGACTGCATTATGCGAATCGATGATAAAACCCTCATGGGAACGCCGTTCATCACCCAACGCTTCTGGAAGGTGGATTTGGAAACCGGGGAAGGTACGGACTGCGGCAGAATGGTATCCGCAGCAGGCCAAGTGAATTTAACCTGGAACATGGACGGCATCGTATATATGGCCAGCTATACATCCGGCGAATTGGCAAAATACGATCCGAAGCTTCCTTTGTTCTATCCGGAGAATCCTTACGTTGTGGTACATCCGCCGAAGCCGGCCATGCGTCCCGTAGCGGGAGCAACCGATTCCGAAAGCCTCTACTATACTTGCGACAACGAATACGGTATGCCCGGCTGCATGCTTGTAAAATACAATACAAAAACCAATCGATCCGAGTACAGAAAGGATGTTTTACCGGGACAGCAGATACGGTCGATGTTTTACGATCCCGAAGCGAAGGTTTTGGTAGGCGGATCCACTCCGGAAGGCGACTGCGGCTCCTATATCCCCGAAGTGATCGAAAGCTATTTTTCCGTTATCGATCCGGTTACGCTTACGGTGATAAAGAAAACCCAAGCGGCGAAGGATACGTACCATGCCCGGGTTTTGGGTCTTTTAGGAAACGGCAAGGCCTTGGTAAGCCACAAGGATTCGACCAACGTTTGGGATTATGTGAACGATACCTTCGAAACCTTAAATATCTCCGAATTCATACAAGGTAAAATCACCGCGACGGTTCCCGTCAAGAAGCCCGGACTTTATGTCGTCGTCAATAACGACAATCTGGAGCTTTGGAACCTCTCCGAAAAAAGAAAGATAACAACCTTAGCCGAAGAAGTACCGAGCTGCAGAGTGATTGTGGATCGCGAACACATCTTCTTACACGCTCGCAACGACATTATCGTACTCGACTATGCTTTGAAAGGATATATCTAAACCCGTATATGGATGCAGAAAAATTATTAAATAAAAGGATTTTGGGGCAGACAAGAAAAGCCATTCATGATTACGACATGATTCAAGAAAACGATCGAATCGCCGTTGGTGTATCGGGAGGAAAAGACAGCATGGGTCTCCTGTATGCACTGAGTCTTCTTCAGAAGTTCTTTCCCGTCAAATTCGAGTTATGTGCCATAACGATCATGTCCGGCTTGAATGATTTTGACCCTGCCCCCCTTCGTACCTTTATCGAAGGACTGGGTATTCCCTATATCATCGAAGAAACCTATATCGGCAAACTGGTGTTTGAAATCAGGCAGGAGAAAAACCCTTGCTCTTTATGCGCCAACATGCGAAGAGGGGCATTGAACAACGCGGCGTTGGCTCACGGCTGCAACAAGCTTGCCTTAGCCCACAATTGGGACGATTGCATCGAAACGTTTATGATGAGTATGATTTACGAGGGAAGGCTTCACACCTTTTCTCCTGTAACCCATATGGAACGCAAAAATGTCTATCTTATTCGGCCTTTCCTCTACTGCCGCGAAGGGGACATTTTGAGGTACGTTAAGCAAAACCAAATTCCCGTTTTGAAAAACCCCTGCCCTCACACAGGAAAGAGCAAGCGCCAAGAGATTAAAGAAATGCTCGCTCAAATGGCGAAGGTCAATCCGGATATCAAGTCCAACATATTCGGCGCCATCCAAAGGTCGGACCTATGGAGCAGATAAAGGCATAAAATATGCAAAAGGATTTCAGAAAATACTGAAATCCTTTTTAAATGGTCGGAGTGAAGGGATTTGAACCCCCGACATCTTGCTCCCAAAGCAAGCGCGCTACCAAGCTGCGCCACACTCCGACGATTCATTTTTTACGGTTTTCCACCGGACTTTTGGTATAATACCATAACTTTGATAATGCGTCAACAGGTCGAAACCGGGATGTTTCTTCGGGTTTACGGGGCCTATTCATACCTTTCCTTTGATTTTAGCCCTTTTATTCTTGTAAATTACTTGAAACACCTTGACGATTAAATCACGATTCATATATATTAATGGACATAGAAAAAGCGATGATTTTTTCTAACTCTATTGGGAAAAGGAAGAAAAACTATGATCAACGCAGCAATCGTAGGATACGGAAACATCGGAAAAGCGGTCCATGAAGCGATGTTGGAAAGCAAAGACATACGGTTAAAATACGTGGTAACATCAAAAAATCTCTCCATAGGTGTGCCTTTATTAAAAGATATATCGGAATTAAAGGACGTAGATGTAGCGATTCTGTGCTCTCCCAGCCGTGCCGTTCCCGGTATTGCCGCATCTTTGTTGGCAAAAGGGATTTCAACGGTCGACAGCTACGACATCCATACGAATATTGCCGACGTACGTTTGCAATTGGATGCCGTCGCAAAGGAGCATCGCTGCGCCGCCATTATTGCAGCCGGATGGGATCCCGGAAGCGACTCCGTTGTAAGAGCGCTGATGACGGCCATGCTTCCGAAAGGAATTACGTATACCAACTTCGGACCCGGTATGAGCATGGGCCATACCGTCGCCGTAAAAGCCATTCCGGGCATCAAGGATGCACTTTCCATGACCATCCCTACCGGATCCGGTGTTCACAGACGAATGGTATATGTGGAATTGGAGGAAGGAGCCGATTTTAATACCGTTTCCAAGGCCATCCGTGAAGACGATTATTTTGTACACGATGAAACCCATGTAATGCAAGTCGAAAGCGTTGATAAGCTGAAGGACGTTGGACACGGTGTCCATTTATTCCGAAAGGGCGTATCCGGCGTTACCGGCAATCAACGAGTAGAATTCAACATGAGCATCAATAATCCGGCTTTAACGGGACAAATCTTGGTTTCGTCGGCTCGTGCCGTTACCAAGCAAAAACCGGGATGCTACACCATGATCCAAATTCCGCCCATTGATTTTCTATACGGTGATACGGATCAACTCATTCGTGAATTGGTTTAGATGGATATTAATTATAGGTTGAAGGGATAGAGGAAACATTATGAAAAAAGTATACGAAGGTAAAACAAAAGACGTCTACGCGTTGGATGACGGCAATTACCGTTTAAAATTCAAGGACGACGTCACGGGAGAAAACGGCGTTTTTGACCCCGGAGCCAACACCGTAGGTCTTTCCATAGAAGGAATCGGCAAAAAGAACCTGGCGGTATCGGTCAAATTTTTCGAAATGCTGAAGAAAGCGGGAATCGTCACCCATTATATCCGTGCCGACGTAGAAAACGGCACTATGGATGTAAAAAAGGCGAAGCCCTTCGGAAAAGGCTTGGAGGTCATTTGTCGCTACAGGGCGGTAGGAAGCTTCATCCGTCGCTATGGCGCCTACATTAACGAAGGAGAAAAATTGGACGCCTACGTGGAGGCTACCTTAAAGGACGATCATAGAGGAGATCCCTTGGTGACGGTAGAAGGGTTGGAGGCTTTAGGCATCATGACCGCCGCTCAATTTGAGGAAATCAAATCCATGACGCGGAACATCACGGCTCTTATCAAAGATTATCTGCAAAAGAAAGGCTTGGAGCTGTACGATATTAAACTGGAATACGGTGTAGACGATTCGGGCAACGTCTTGTTAATCGACGAGATTTCATCCGGCAACATGCGCGTTTACAAAGACGGAAAAGTTTTGGATCCTATGGATTTATCCGAATATATTTTGTCGGAATAATTGAGGAACATAAAAGAAAGCGCATTTTAAAGGTTAACCCCCGCAAAGTTTTGCGGGGGTTTTATGAATTCCAAAGCTTTTACCCGGTTTACGGCTTTATTGTGTTTTTTCCACAACGGCTTTTAAGTAATCTAAAAAATCCTTCTTGATATCATCCATTTCAAAAGCAAAATCGACGGTGGCCTTCAAAAAGCCCAATTTATCGCCTACGTCGTAGCGCTTTCCTTCAAACTCGTAAGCGTAAATAATTTCTTTTTTCAACAATGACAGCATGGCATCCGTCAGTTGAATCTCGCCGTTCTTTCCGGGAGGAAGGTGTTCCAATTCTTTAAAAATTTCCGGAGAAAGAATATATCGGCCTAATATGGCGATATCCGAAGGTGCCGATTTTACGGAGGGTTTTTCCACCATATCGTTTACCTTGAACACCCGCTCTTCGATGGGAGTACAGGAAACAATTCCGTATTTGCTTACGCTTTCGCGGTCCACGTGCTGTACTCCTACAATGGATGTTTTGTATCGGTCGTACACATCAATCAACTGCTTTAAGCAAGGATAGTCCGACCGTACGATGTCGTCCCCTAACAAGACGGCAAAAGGCTCGTTCCCTATAAAGGATCGGGCGCAATAAATGGCATGGCCTAAGCCCTTCGGTTCCTTTTGGCGGATGTAGTGGATGTTCCCCAAATTGGATATGGCTTCGATGAGCTCTAATTTTTCCATATCGTTTTTCTTACGAAGCATGTCTTCCAACTCGTAGGATTTGTCAAAATGGTCTTCTATGGCGCGTTTTCCACGACCCGTAATGATGATGATATCTTCTATACCCGACTCCACCGCTTCTTGGATGATGTATTGAATTGTCGGTTTATCTACAATGGGTAACATTTCTTTAGGCTGAGCTTTTGTTGCCGGTAAAAATCGAGTTCCCATCCCGGCAGCCGGGATAATTGCTTTTTTTACACTCATGTCCGATTCTTCCTTTCTGTTAGTCAATTATATTATACCGGTTTTACAAAGTCTGTAAACATTCATTCTGCACAAT
>JAAYHZ010000207.1 GCA_012744235.1 Clostridiaceae bacterium | reverse complement strand
CCGGTGTCCCCATAAAAACAATCCTCATCAACTCTATCCCGCCTTATTCCATTGGTATTTCTTGATCTTCTTCGTCGTACAGCTTGACGGCTCTGTCCTTAAACAAAATTCCGTCCAAATGGTCCAGCTCGTGACAAATACAAACCGCAAACAATTCCTCGGCTTCGTATACATGCTCGTTGCCTTCGCGATCCATAGCTTTAACCGTCAGCTTTGCCGGTCGGATTACGTCTCCCGTCATACCGGGTACGCTTAAACAGCCTTCTTTACAGGTTTGTTCTCCGGACGCTTCCACAATAACCGGGTTCACCATTTCTACGGGGCCGTCTCCAACGTCGATAACCACGATTCTTCTTAAGATACCGATTTGGGGTGCGGCAAGGCCGATCCCTCCGGCATCGTACATGGTATCAAACATGTCATCTATTAAAACCGCCAGTTTTTTATCGTACTTATCTACGGATTTTGCTTTTTTAGTCAGCACATCATCTCCGATTTTTACAATCTTTCTTATTGCCATGTTTTTTCTCCATTCTTCTAAGGATTTATATTTTATATATATTTGTTAACGATACGATATACTCATCGCTCATAGTTCAGCTACAATATAATATACCATAAAGTTATAAAAGATACAAAAACGGTCCTCTCTCTTTTTTAATTTTCTTGTATAAAAAACGGACCGGCGCTTTTTACCCCGGTCCGCTTTGAATCTTTATTGTAAATACCTTTATTCCGTTCGGATCGCCGATAAAGCGCTTAGCTTCATGGCACGTCTTGCCGGAGAATATCCGGATATCAAGCCTACGAAGGTGGAGAACACAACCGTCGCCAACAAAAGCCAAGGAGGTATAATGGATATTTTTTCAACCTGCACGCCGTATCCCATTCGGCCCATTAAGGCGGGCGCAAGGAATTTATTCAAAAGATACGATGCGCCGATGCTTAATCCTCCTCCGACGACACCCCCGATAAATCCGATCAAGCCGGATTCGATCAGGAACATTTGGCGGATGTTTTTCAGCAAGCATCCTAACACCTTCATAATACCGATCTCTCTTGTTCTTTCGTAGATGGCCATGATCATGGTATTGGTGATACCCAAAGCCGCAACCAAAAGGGAAATGGCGCCGATGCCTCCTAACACCGCTTGGATTATACGGGATGTTTTCTGAATCTCCTGCATCTGGTCCATAAGGGAGTACGTCTGGAAACCCATCTCCTTGATGGCATTTTGCACATCCACCACCTTGTTCATGTCTTTAACGCGAACCTTGATCTGACTGTACGTCGTATCCGCCGAGGTGGGTCTTCTTCTTCCCCCGCCTTGCAGTCTTTCGTTTTCTTTAATCAGCTTTTTTACGTAATCCAGGTTGGCAATGGCATACCAAGAATAGTTCTGAGACCCTTCCCAAGACAAAAGTCCGACTCCTTCCACGTTATAGCGCTTCGGCCTTCTTCCGCCTTCAATAGGTGTTTGGTGAGGTTCCCCGTAATTCATGTCAAAGGTCAAGATCAAACGATCCTCCAGCACGTTGACATTAGGCTCTTGGTTCGCCGACCAGCCCCAATAGCCTCCTCTTCTGTCACGAGGGTTGTAGAAGTTCATGGGGACGTCGGAGCCGAAAACAATGGCGTTGGTGTCGTTTACGGTTAAAAGTCGTCCTTGATCCACTTCGAAATCGAAATATTCCATGGCCTCCGGATTAACGCCCATAAGCTGAACCCATGCAATATAGCGGCCGGAGCCCATCTTGACGGATGTGGTAAGCATCTTCAATACGGATTGAACTCCGTCCATGTTTGCGATTTTTTCGCAGGTGGCATCGTCCAGCTTCGGCTGTTCGGAATCGCTTCCTCCGACTTTCACAACATCCATGGCGTAGTAACCTCCGCCATTGTAATTGTAAACTTGGATGACGTTTAAGCTACCCATCCGTTCCAAGCTCTTTTGGAAGCTGATATTGATACCGAAACCTAAGGACAGCATCAGCGTAATGGACATGGTACCGATGAGGACGCCTAATACGGTCAGAATGGTTCGGACCTTTCTCCGCCATAAGTTGCTTAAGGACATAAGGATAAGGTCTAAACTATTCATCCTCGTTCATCCCTTTCTTTTTCTTAATCTTACGTTTCCGAATTACGATAATCAAAACAACGATAACGGCAACACCGACTACGGAAAGCCCGATAATTAAAATCAGGTTAACCTTAGAGGGAGCTTGTTCCATACCGGGTTCAAAGGGCATTTCACCGTACACGTCTTCGTAGTAGTACTCCGGTCTATCAAAGGATTGGGCTTCCAAAACGGTAAAGGTGTATTCTTTGACGATTTCCGATTGGTTACCCATTTCGTCTTCAAAGCTTAAGGTCAACTTCGCTTTGCATTCTCCCAATTGGGTGGGTATAATCGACGCTTCGAAATAGTCGCTGGCTCCTTGGTTGAAGCTGCCGGCGAAATAAGATAAGCCTTCACCGCTAAAATCCCCTTCCAAAGTAACCAACAGATTATTCACCGCGCTTCTTCCCATGTTGTAAAAATCGGTGTACACCCAAATGGGCGTTCCCAAATATACTTGGTAAGGCAGATTCAAATCGTTGACTTGGATTCGAGGCAGCTGGTATATGGGAATGCTTATTATTTCTTCCGCTTCGTATTGTCTTCCGGTTTCCGGATCCTGTACTCCTTCTTCGTCTTCATACTGCAATGTCGCTTTCATCTGGTAGGACTTGGTTGTCAGGTCCGGTTTGGCGTAAAGCTTGATTTCTCTTGCTACCGACTGTTCCGGACCGATGGATTCGATATAGAAGGTGTTGCTGCTGGCTACCGGCGTAAAGGACCCGTCTACGGATACAAGGGTGACTTTAATGTTTTTCGTCGCCAATTCCTTACTGGTGTTCAAGAAATGCAGCTTCAGTACAAATTCCGTTCCCGCATTGACGTTCTCCGTGTCGAACTCGTAATTGTCGATGATAATCTTCGGAACGGTTTTCACCTTGCTTCTTTCGTTCACAACATTGACCCCTACATAACGTACGATGCTTTCTTTAACAACGTTTCCTCCCTTATCCGTATCGTATTCCACCGTTACCGGGATGGCATAGTTCTTCGAGGATGCGCTGTTTTGCGGAGAGAGCTTGAAGGAAAAGTCTTGGGATTGACCCGGACTTAAAGAATCCACGGTTATGATGCTCAAGGATTTCGGAATGAGGACTCCGTCCGGGCTCACGGATACTTTTATGTTTTTTGCCACGGAGGATCCTGCATTTTTCAATTTTACATATACGGTAAACTCGTCGCCTACTTCGATATTTTCCGTAGGAGCGCTTAGGCTTTCTATAACGATTTCACCGCTGCCCGAAGAAGCCGGTGCGGCGGCAAAGGGCGGAATCACCGTATGGGTCTTGGAGTGGGAGCTGTCCTTTTCGTCTTTGTAGTCGGTTCTCACCTTCATGCTGATGATTCCCGATGAACCGTCTCTTACTTTTAAAAGAACAAACTCTACGACGGCGCTTTCGTTTCCCTTCAACAGTCCGATATTGACTTGGTTGGCGGCGTTTTTGACTACAAACCCGTCGTCTTCATAGTCGTCCAAATAAAGAACCGTATCCTTCGCATCGGAAGAGCCCGTATTGGTAACGGTGAAGCGAATCTTCACTTCTTGACCGACGGCAGGGCGGTCTTTATCGACGGATATATTGCTAATTTCCGTATCCGGTTTCGTATAGGTATTGGTAACACGAATATTCACCGTCTCCGATACTTGGAATGATTTTTGGTAAATATTACTGAATTCATAGCGGAGAGTGACGGGATAAATCCCCGGTTCTACCATCTTGGAAACATAACCCGTAAAACGAACGGTTTCGGTTTTCCTCGGAGCAATGGTAGAGAACTTTTTCACTGTTTTCAAATCGCTGAATGTAATATATTCCGAAAGCTTTCCGAGATCAATGGTAATTTTTACATCCATTGCGGTGTACAAGCTGATGTTGGACACCGGGAATATCAATTCGGCGTTCTTTCCCCCTTGAATGACAGGCATCGTAAAATTATCGGATATTTCCAAAACCGGATCTAGCGACAAAGAGTATTGATCCCCCGGTACGGAAGGAGTGGAGCTATCGACGTTGATATAAACGGTTTTGACGGCTTGTTGGCCTTCTTCTCCGTCCTTCGTATATTCGAATATTAAGACCACTTTGTTTCCGGTTCCTTTGTGCATCATGTTGGCTAACATGAAGTTTCCGGCATTATCCACCACCGGAATGTCATATACGGTGGGAACACCGTCCGCTATGTAAAAAGCGGAGTTTTCTTGGTCCAGCGTTACGCGGACATCTTTGATTTCTTTACCGCTTCGGTTTTCAAACATGACCAGTAAATTGAATTTTTCATTTCTCGGTACTTTTTGCAATTCCGTTGCCCCGGACATGGGCTTATGCATCGTTATGGTAATATCCGCATCCGATGCATATGCGATATCGGAGTCAAGTACTCCGGAAATCAGAAAAATTGCCACTAATAGAACACTGATAAATTTTCTCACTTTAATACCCCCAAATCAAATGCATTCTTCAATTTTTTCTATGTCACCATCAAGCATGTGAAAAATTCGATGGGCATATTTCGCAACGTTCATATCGTGAGTAACAATGATTAAGGTTTGGTTGTGTTTCGCAGCCATGTCCACAATCATGTTCATGATTTCGGTGGAAGTTCTCGAGTCAAGATTCCCGGTCGGTTCATCGGCAAAAATGATCTCCGGTCTTGCCACGAAAGCTCGGGCGATCCCCACTCGTTGCTGCTGACCGCCGCTCATCTCCGAAGGCTTGTGAAGCATTCGGTCCTCCAGCCCTACCGCAATTAACATCTCTTTGGCCATTTGCGTTCTTTTTCTTCGGCTTACGCCTCGGAATATCAAGGGCATGGCTACGTTTTCTAATGCCGTGGAAAAAGGCATCAAGTTGTAGGACTGAAAGATAAAACCGATATGGTTTTGTCGGAATATGGCAAGCTTTTTTTCCGACAGCTTATCGATATCCCATCCTGCAATCCGAATGGTTCCCTTTGTAGGCCTTTCCAATCCGGCCATCATGTTCAGTAATGTGGACTTTCCGGATCCGGAAGTACCTAAAAAACAACAGATTTCGCCTCTTTTGATGGTGATATTGATGTTGTTCAGCGCCACAACGGATTCGCTTCCTACTTTGTAAACCTTTCGCAGGTCTTTAATCTCGATGATGTTTTCCGTTTCCGTGTATGTATTTTTCGCAACTGCAGCTTCCTGCAACGGTCATCACTCTCCTTATGCCTTCTATTTCTACTAAAAAACAACTTCCTCTTTTGAATGACAACTTTTAGACGATTTGTCATGCTAAAATGTTCCATTGTTTTTAGTTTTTTTGAAAAAAATTCATGTGAAATCTTAAGGGTTAATATCCGTATAGAGCCGAATATTTTTTGATTTTACATTCGACTCCGTATCGGATCGTATACCGTTCATCAATCGAATCAACGGGTTCATCTTCGCGGATTTAATAATAATCCTCCATACGTATCGATCCGCAACTCTTTCCACCGGAGCTCTCACCGGTCCTAACACCGGCCCGATTCCTTCCATCATATAGTGAGCGTCGATGGAAGCTCGGATCCGACGGATGACACCCTCCGCCAAGGCATCGTCTTCCGATTCCACCGTAATGAACCCGAGATTGCAAAATGGCGGGTAGTCCAACAACCTTCTCATTCGTATCTCGTATTCATAAAACCCTTTGTAATCATGATTTTTTGCATATTGCACCACGTAATGCTCCGGGTTATAGGTTTGAAGGAGGACCTTCCCCTTTTCCTCCCCTCTTCCGGATCGGCCGGAGGCTTGAAGCAAAAGCTGAAAGGCTCTTTCGGTGGCGTTATACCCTTCGGTGTACAGCATGGAATCCACCGAAAGAATTACGGACAGGACAACATCGGGAAAGTCATGGCCTTTTGCTATCATTTGCGTTCCCAAAAGCACATGAGCCTTCTTGTCACGAAAATCTCCTAAGATTTGATCGTACGAGTCTTTTCTCGTGACCGTGTCCGTATCCATACGCAGCAATTTCACGTCGGGGAAAAGGGATTTTAATTCCTCCTCCGCTCTTTGGGTTCCGATTCCGGGCAGAATCAAACCTTTTTTCCCGCAAGTCGGACATTCATCCGGCATTTTTACGGTATACCCGCACATATGGCATAAAAGCCGATGTCGGGACTTATGATATTTCAGGGTCAGACTGCAGGAAGGGCACATAACGGCTTTCCCGCAATCGGTACATAAGGCGTATTGGGAGTACCCTCTTCGATTCAACAAAATCAACGCTTGCTTTCCCGCCGCAAAGGTTTCTTTTAAGGCCTCCGTCGCCGTACGCGAATACAAGGACAGGTTACCTGAAGCCAATTCCATCCGCATATCCGTAATTTCTACGTCGGGTATACCGCCCCCGGTGGCTCTTTCGGTTAGCTCGAACCTTTTCATCAGGCCGGTCTCGCATTTGTACCAAGTATTCACCGAAGGAGTAGCGCTTCCCAAAAGCAAAAGTGCATTTGCCCCTTTGCAGCGGAAGGCGGCAATTTCCAAAGCGTTGTATTTGGGATTTTTGTCGGATTTGTAGGAGGATTCGTGTTCCTCGTCCACAATAATCATGCCTAAATTGGATAGAGGTGCAAATACCGCCGAGCGCGCACCGATTACAATTTGGATTTTTCCCTCCGAGACCGCCATCCATTGGTCGTACCGTTCTCCTTGGGAAAGGCGACTGTGAAAAACGGCGATCCCCTTTTGGAAACGACTTTTAAATCGTGCCACCGTTTGCGGAGTTAAAGAGATCTCCGGTACCAACACGCT
>JAAYHZ010000206.1 GCA_012744235.1 Clostridiaceae bacterium | reverse complement strand
TGCTCCTATCGCGGGAATTGCAGAAAATGTTATGAAAGCCACGACGATATCAAATCTCTGCCCGTTTGCTTAAGGTAATTTACGGACCTTTATTTCATTATGTTCATGTAAACGAGGTGGAGTTTTTGAAAAGAAAACGAAGCCTCGTTTTTTGACATAACGATAACGGGTTTAGTTTTTTGATGCCTTAAAAGTACGTAAGCCTCCAATATTCCCATAAAAAAACAAGCTCCGGGATGCCCGAAAGCTTGTTTTTTTACCGTATATGCATAGAAATCTACTTCGTTTTTTCCATATATCTTTTGATTTTGCCGGTAGTTGTTTTGACAAAATCCTCTTTTCGGATATGATAATCCTTTATGAACTTGTATGTTGCCAATTCGCGGTTCACTTCTCGAATGTATTCGGATATGAGTTTGTCTACCGCTTCGTCGGAAATATCGATGTTTTCGTCCTGCATTTTTTCGTAATTCGGGTATATGGATGCGGCTACAATCAAATCGTCTCCCGCCTCTTTGGCATATACCATGGATTCTTTGATGTATTCTTTTCTGCCTAACAGGGTTTCGATTTCTTCCGGGAAGATGTTTTTCCCGTTCTTTGTTACGATCACGTTCTTTTTACGTCCCGTGATAAAGATAAAATTTTTGTCGTTTTTGTAAGCGTAATCCCCGGTTTTGAAGTAGCCGTCTTCCGTAAAGGCAAGGCGATTGGCTTCTTCATCCTTGTAATAGCCCTTCATGACACTATCACCTTTTACGATGATTTCACCGATACCGTCGCTGTCCGGATTATCGATTTTAACGTCTAAGTTAGGCAGGGGAACACCGGCGGAAGAATCGTTGAATTGGGTAGGACGGTTCAATGTGACAATCGGGGAGCATTCCGTTAAGCCGTATCCTTGGAGAATGTTGAAACCGAAATCCCTGAATCCTTTCGAAACCACCGGATCGATGGCGGCGGCTCCCGAAATGAACAAACGGATATGTCCGCCGAAATTGTCGTGTATTTTTGAAAAGAGCTTTCTTCTTTTATCGATTTTAAAAGTTAGCAAAAGCTTGCTGATCTTAAGCGCCGTTTTCAGCTTTTTGTCCATGCCGTTTTTACGAGCGGTATCCCAAACTCTCTTATACATGGTTTCAAGAATCAAGGGAACCGCCAGCATCATGGTCGCTTTCGACTCTTGAAGATTTTTTGTGATATGGCGCAAGCCTTCGCATATGGCAATGGTACACCCTCTGTAGATAGGGCATAAGAAACCGCATGTACATTCGTAGGCATGGTGTATGGGAAGAACGGAAAGAAAGATATCCTCGGGTCCGATATAGGTCATTTGGCACATCGCTTCCAGATTGGAGCAAATATTTTTATGAGTCAGCATAACGGCCTTTGATTTCGATGTGGTAGCGGAGGTGTACAGAAGAATCAAAACCTTTTCCGGATCGATTTCCGCTTCGACGAATCGCTTATCGCCTTCCTGAAGGAGTTTTCGTCCTTTTTCCATTAACACGGACATGGACAAGTATTTTTCCGTATCCTCTTTGGCATCCATATTAATGACGATAATGGGTCTGCCGAGTGCTTCCAACGCCTTTTCCACCGTCTCTTTCTTACGATCGGAATAAATAATGGCGGATACTTCGGCTCTTTCCAACAAGCTGAATATCTCGTTAGAGGGCAGCTCCTTGTCAATGGGCACCACAAGCCCGGTTCCGTTTACAACGCTTAAATAGGACACACACCATTCGTATCGGTTTTCACCGATGATAGCGATGCTTTTATCTTTTAACCCCAGATCGATTAAAGCCGTCCCGAAAGCATCCGTATCGTTCTTGAATTGGTTATAGGAAACGGGTATGTAGCTTCCGTTGCCTTGCTTTTTCACCAAAAAGGCGGCTTTTTCACCGTATATGGCGGCACTGGAGTTTAACATGTCTTTTAAATCCCTTATTTTTCGGACTTCATTCAATTCCACACCGTTATAGATCATTTCGAACACCTCTCACATATATATCGAAAAATTGTTTACAAATTGATACCTAGTAATAATATAAGGTTATATATAAGGTTATAGGTATTGTAGCATAACATCTATTTTGTATCAATAAATTTTAGGTGTTTTTGAAAATTATCCGATTTTTTATTTTACATGAAAAAGACTACCGGCCTTACCGGCCAATAGCCATTCAATGCCCTTGTTCGATTTTTCTTTTGAACGCTCCCTTACGGCCTGATGAACATCTGGGTCCAGTATTTGGTGCCTTTGCTGTTGGTCGCAATACCGACACCGATTTGGGTAAAGCTTGCATTCAAGATGTTGGCTCTATGTCCCGGGGAATTCATCCAACCGTTCATAACCTGCGCCGGTGTGCTGTAGCCGTATGCAATGTTTTCTCCCGCAGAGGAGTAGCGAATACCGAAATTACGCATCATATCAAAGGGGGAGCCGTAGGTAGGGGATTGGTGAGAAAAGTAACCTTTGTTCGCCATATCTTGGGATTTGTACTGCGCTACACGAGACAGCTCCCAGTTGGAGGTTAAAGGCTTCAATCCGTTTTTCTGGCGTTCCACGTTGACCAAACGTATGACTTCATTTACTTCCGAGGTGTATTTGGTTTGTTGAGGTACGTAAACGATGTCTCCGGGGTAAATTAAGTTCGGGTTTTTAAATTGGGGATTGGCGGATATGATTTCGGATAAACCCACTTGGAATTTAACGGCGATCTTCCACAGAGAATCTCCCTTTACAACCGTATATTTGGTTGTCTGGGCATATGCCGCTACGGGGATCATCACGATGAGCAATGCCACCGCAATCATAATTCGTATTCTATATTTCATACATGTCCTCCTAAATATTTATCTCTGTATTTTATGTTTTACTGATTTTTTATACATATGCGTGACATTTTCATGAAACGAAAAGCAGACACGAAATGAATCAAAAAAGCGGCGAAAAGCTTTGATATAGCAGGTTTTCACATTAGCGTAAAGTAAGTTTCGGATAATAATCAATGGAGGAATATAACAAATAGAAAGAGGACCCCGATTGTGATATGATTAAATTTCCAAAACAAAAAATCACAAAGGAAGGTGTCCTCTATGTATA
>JAAYHZ010000205.1 GCA_012744235.1 Clostridiaceae bacterium | reverse complement strand
GTCTCTCAGACCGTTGTTGGCTACGTAGGTCAATGTAATGACATCGCCTTTTTCACCGGTAACGGTAAAGGTCTTCTTCGTGTAATCGAAGTCTATTCTGGCGCTATCAGAAGAATCTTTCGATACTTCGTATGCGAAGAATCCGTCCTTCTGTAAGTCGAATGCATCAGCCGCAATCTTGATATCAGCTGTGGTAGCAACCATGTTTACACCGTATTGGTCGTTTACCTTGAAGCCGAGTTTTGCTACAAGGCCGTATTCGACGCCCGGAGCTATGGACAAGTCAGATCCGAATACTACGCTGCTGATGGTTCTGCCCTTTGTAGCATTGACGTCAGCTTGGGCAAGCAACTTACCGGCTTCGTCGTATGCTCTGATCGTTGTCGTTTGAGCAGAATCAACTGTCGAGTAAATCTTCAATTCGTCTACGGCAATGTTGATGTTGGAGGAGAGCAGTCTGAAGATCTTGCCGTCCTTCAATGTAACAACCGTGCCGTCCTTCGTCTTTCCGGTTAAGGACATTGCTTTCGCATAGTCGGCAGCAGCCGTAGCGTCAGCAAACTTACCGCTGTACAGTGTCGGAACGGAAGCGAATGCGTAGGTTACGCCGTTTTCAGCCTTGTTCACGTCAACTGCCTTCAAGGTGAAGGAGTATGCGGAAGCATCTTTGCCTTTCAGCTTGAGAGTAAATTCTACAGAACCTTCAGTGGTCGGATCAGCTGCGAATACAAATCCGCCGTTGGTTGTAGCTGTAACTTTTCCATCCGTTGCAGGATTGGAGGTCAATACGAAATCTTCTACAGCAAGAGCAGGAGCATCGTCAGACTTGAGGTCTTTATAAACTCTTCCGTATTGGTCAACTACTTTAATCTTATCCAGTTTAAGTGTCTGTGTAGCACCCAATTCAATACCGCCGTTGATGGTTACGGTTTCAATACCGGTGGGAACTGCCTTTTCCCAAACGTTCAAGCTGAAGGATCCTTGCAATTGTCCCTTCCAGAGGTAGTACACAGTGACGTATCCCTTAGTTCCTGCTAAGGGTTTTACTGACAGCTTGCCATCTTCAAGAGTCCACACAACTTTGTTTGCGTCAACACCAACAACGTTGAATGTCAGGTCTGTAAGAGTTACGTGTTTCTTTTCGATTTCATTGCCGAATTGGTCTAATGCGGTAAATTCGATTTCCGTGGTTTCGCCTTCAACAACTTCCTTCAAAGGTCCACCGATGACAACCTTGTCTACAGCGGCAGGATCGAATACCGTAATCGGCAGGCTGGTTACTACTGCAGCAGAGTTAACCAGTACGGACAATGTAACTGTTCCGGCCTTTAAGGGCTTGAACGTCAATTTTCCGTCGCCGTCGAATTTCATATCCGAAACCTTCAAGATGTTTTCATCAGAAGAGATGAATGTCAATCCGGAACCTTCATTTACGTTGGTTAAGCTCTTCAAAGTGATTTTCTTACCGTATTGGTCGTAAGCTTCGTAAGTGATTTGAACGCTGCTGTGTGTGGTATTAACGGTGTTAGAACCTTCAGGAATTACAACGCCGGTCATGGCAAATTGCATTACCTTGGATTCAAGTACAGCGGTCAATTCAGCTTGGCCAACGATAGTGGATTGATGATGCATTGCTGTTACAACAATGATATCATTTTCAGCTGTTGCGCTGCCACCGGGAATCGTGATCTTAAATTTATTGTTTGCACTTCCGGGTGATACCATCAACACATTGCCTTTTGTTTTGTTGAATGCTGTAGCGGAGAAGTTTTGTCCTGCAACGTTCATCTTCTTGCCGTATTGGTTGTACAGAGCCAATTCAACTTCTGCATCGGTTCCAATTTGTACTGTAGTTGTAACGATAGCAAGAGATTGCGCAACTTCTTTTTCGAACTTAACGGTAGCTGTCAAATCACCAACGCTCAATTCGTATGTACCTTCTGCAAATGCAATGCTGTTCGGTCTGTTCAGAACAACTTGTGTCTTCGCATCGTTCCACTTCTTGTTAACGAATACGTTCATGAAGCCGCTCTTAACAGTAATTGCGGGATCACCTTCTACCGGTTTGCTGAAGGTTACGGTGATTTCATCAGCATTCGTGGGAACAGCGCTAATAATAGCCAGCTGGGTTACCAAACCTGCTGCGGCTGCGTCTGCTGCGCTGATGATTCCGTCTGCGATCAAGCTGTCAATGAAAGCAACACCGGATTTTGTTTCAGCTTGTAAAGCTTCGAGAATAGCTACAGCCATATCGTTGTTTGTGATAGGAGCGGACGGATCATCGATGGATGCCAATCCGAGTTCTGCAGCCTTCTGAGCTACTTGAGCCCAAGTATAGTCAACGTCTTGGATGTATCCCAGTGCCGTTAACAATACTTTGTATAATTCTGCTCCGGTCATTACTTTTCTGGGTTGGAAAGATCCGTCGGGATATCCAACAAAGCCAATGGACGGATTTGCTTTAACATATGCCGTAACGGATGCATACCATTCGTTTCCGACTACGTCGGTGAAGTTGTCTTGTCCGGCATATGCCAAGGCTTCATCTTCTTTGCCCAGTAAGCGTAACAGAAGAATGGTACCTTGGATTCTTGTAGTTGCTTTCGCGAGGTATTCGTCGGTAACACCGTCGCCTTCTCCTTGGAGAATTCCCAGCAATTCAACTTTTTCAGCAGCTGTCAGTTCAGCAGCCATGACAGGTACTGTCAATGTGAGAAGAATCGCCAGTGAGAGAGCAACTGCGAGCAGTTTCTTCAAATTCTTCATAGTTTGAAAATCCTCCTTTAATTATTTGGAATGATTCTTTTTTAAATTTATGTACCACAATGCATTCCAATACATCTATAGTACAGAACCAAGGGGAGACCCCTTAAGTCCATTGCAAGTATAGCATCCGTAGTTCATTAAATCAATGAAAGTGCGTCAAGTGTAAAAAAACTGTAATACAATGAAATAACTATGTTACAAATGAAAAAAGATTCCTACCATTGTTCATTTAACCAAGTCATTCCACAAATACCGACGCGGTAACAAACAAATAATATAAATTATCCACCGATTTTTTAACATATCAACAACCGTTGAAATCCGCTTCTCATCTGCGTTTTAACGTTTTTTTCTTAAAGTTATCCACAATTATGTGGATAACATATTGTTTATTTTATCAACAGAACAAAAGGCTGATATCTAAAGCTTTTACGGAGTGGGTAATGGCTCCGACGGATATAATATCCACACCGGTTTGTGCAATTTCCCTAACCGTTTTTAACGAAACATTTCCCGACGCCTCCACAAGAGCTCGGCGGTTAATAAAATCGACACATCTTTTCATTTCCTTGCAATCCATGTTGTCCAGCATAATGATATCGGCTTTTGCTTCTATGGCTTCCATTACCTGTTCGAAATTCTCGGTCTCCACTTCGATCTTAACGGTATGAGGAATTTTACTCCGAATAATCGATATCGCATTTTTGATCCCGCCGGCTGCCGCTATATGATTGTCTTTAATGAGAACGGCATCCGACAAACCGTAGCGATGGTTATGCCCTCCTCCGGCGGTAACGGCATACTTATCCAGCATACGAAGTCCGGGAACCGTTTTTCTCGTATCCACAATACGAACGGAACAGCCTTTTACTTCTTCTACATATAAAGAAGTGGCCGTTGCGATTCCGGACATTCTTTGAAGCAAATTCAACGCCGTTCTTTCCGCTTTTAAAATCGATGCGGTTTTTCCGGATAAATACGCCAAAACGTCTCCCTTTTGGACTCTGTCTCCGTCTTTAACACAAGATTCAAATACAATCTCCGAATCCAACAATTCGAAAACTCTTTTTGCGACATCCATCCCCGCAATAACACCGGATTCCTTGCCTATTAAACGGGCATTTGATTTTTGATTGCCGTCAATAAGATGGTCCGTGGTAATATCGCCGTAGGGCATGTCTTCTTTCAATGCTCTATGTATGATTTCATCAATATACATGGGGTTCAGTATCATAACGAACTTCCTTTCCTATTTCCCGGATAATACTTTTCTTTTGCTTGTCGTCGGGAGATGTAAAATCCGAACGAAAATGTGCGCCTCTGCTTTCTTCGCGAAAAAGTGCATTTTCCGTTATCACTTCCGCCAGCTGCAGCATATTGTAAATTTCAAAATGTTCGGGTATCAACGGTTCCTTTTTCTCTATTAAAGATATGTATCCTCTTATCATTTTCAATGCCGTTTCAAGCCCCTCTTTGTTTCGAACAATTCCCACGTAAGAGGTCATGATTTCCCGTATATGCTCTTTTATTTCCAAATCCTTATCCTCAAAAGACAGGGCATACTCCGGCAAGCAAGCGTCCCTGATTGTAATCTTTTCTTTTTTTCTACCCTGTCGGTTTAGAATTCTTGCAATATTACCGCCGAAAACCAAGCCCTCCAGCAGGGAATTGCTGGCCAAGCGATTGGCACCGTGTATTCCGGTGCATGCCGCTTCCCCGCAGGCATAAAAACCTTTAATATTTGTCCTTCCCCACACATCGGTTTTTATGCCGCCCATACAATAGTGTTCGGCAGGAGCTACCGGTATATAGTTTTTCGACATGTCGATGCCATATCCCAAACATGTTTTAAATATGTTGGGGAATCGATTCATCAAATATTCTCGGTCTTTAAAGGTAATATCCAAAAAAACGTTTTCCGCTTGATCCTTTTGCATTTCCGTAAAAATGGCTCTTGCCACCACATCGCGGGGAGCGAGCTCTTCAAGCTTGTGATAGCGGTGCATGAACCGTTCTTTCTTTTGGTTTCTCAAAACGGCTCCTTCTCCTCTGACGGCTTCGGATATGAGAAAGTGTTTATTTTCCGGGTGATAAAGCACCGTAGGATGAAACTGCACAAACTCCATATCCGCCAAGAAAGCCCCGGCTCGGTATGCCATACAGACGCCGTCTCCCGTTGCCACATCCGGATTTGTCGTCATCTTATACAATCGGCCAAATCCGCCGGCAGCGCAAACGATGGCGTCGGAAACAAATATCACAAATTCTTTTTTCTTCTCGTCATAGGCCAATACACCTTTGGCTTCTTGACCCTCCGTGATCAAATCCACGGCAAACACCTTTTCTTTTATGGTGATATTCTTTCTGTTCTTTGCGGCAAGAATAAGCTTATCGCACACTTCTTTTCCCGTCGTGTCTCCGGCATGGATAATTCTGTTTTTGCTATGGGCCGCTTCCCGTCCGAAAGCAAGCTCATCCTTGCTTTTACGGTCAAATTGCACGCCGAATTCCAATAATCGCTCGATTCGATCCGCCGCTTCGTTTACCAATACCCAAACGCTTTCTTCATTGCACAGTCCGGCTCCCGCCGTAAGAGTATCTTGAAAATGCAATGCAGGGGAATCGCCCTTGTCCAAAGAAACGGCGATTCCCCCTTGTGCCAAAACCGAATTGCTCATATCAATGGTATCTTTCGTAATGATTACCGTTTCCTTTTCCGAATTTAAGCATAATGCGGTATAAACTCCCGCAATTCCGCTTCCGATGATTACCGTATCGTAATACACCTTTTCAATTTCCGAAAAAGGTTTTTTTAATAAATACCTTCGCATATTTTTCTACCTTTTATGAAAGCTCCAGCATTCGATCCAAGCATCTTCGAGCTTTCTTGATAATTTCTTCGCTTAACAGGATTTCATGCTGCATATCGTTCAAAGCGTTGTATACGTCGATTAGGTCTGTTTTTTTCATATTCACGCACAGCAAACATGGTGAAGGAAAATAAAGATCCGCATCGGGTCTTGCCTTTTTGATCGGATGTGCGACACCTTTTTCCGTCGCGATGATAAATTCTTTTTTGCTTTTTTCCTTGATGACGTAATCGATGATGGCCTTTGTGCTTCCGATAAAATCCGCATGAACCAACACTCCTTGGTTACATTCCGGGTGAGCTAAAAGCAAAGCATCCGGCTTTAACTCCTTCCACTTTACTACGTCCTCTTCTTTTAATGCTTCATGCACAATGCAGTAGCCGTCCCATAACAATATGTTCTTTTCGGGAATTTGTTGTGCAATATACATACCTAAATTTCTATCCGGTACGAAAATGATATCTTTTTCTTCCATCGAAGATATGACTTTTACCGCATTGGACGAGGTGACACAAACATCGCTTTCCGCTTTGACCTCCGCCGTAGAGTTGATATAACAGGCGACGGCGGCACCCGGATACTTTTCTTTCATCATTCTAACGTCTTCTCCGGTGACCATGTTCGCCATCGGACATCCGGCATTTACTGCCGGCAGCAATACCGTTTTGCTCGGAGAAAGTATCTTCGCACTTTCGGCCATAAAATGAACACCGCAAAAAACGATAACGTCTTCTTTCGCTTGGCTGACAAATCGGCTGAGTGCATAAGAATCACCGGTTTTATCCGCTATCTCCTGAACTTCGGCTCGTTGGTATGTATGAGCGACGATAACCGCGTTTCTTTCTTTTTTTAATTCGCGTATCTGCTCAACAATTTGTTCCGGATCCATGATCATGACAGTTTTCCTTTCCTATCCATTAACAAATAACGATTACGGTTATTCTAATATGTATTCACTTTTTTGTAAAGTTAGCGGAAAATTAAAAAAGAAACCCGCATCTTGTTCGGATGCGGGATTCGTATAATTCCGGCAGCGACCTATCTTCCCGAGGCGCCACGCCCCGGTATTTTCAGCACCGAGAAGCTTAACTGCCGTGTTCGGGATGGGAACGGGTGGGTCCTTCTCGTTATTGCCACCGAAAATCTTTATTCTCTTCGCGCGCTTTTTATCGCACCC
>JAAYHZ010000204.1 GCA_012744235.1 Clostridiaceae bacterium | reverse complement strand
TTTGTCGGTATCCATTACGATGATTGTTCCGATTCTCACTTCGTTCATACTTTTCCGCACCGATCATCGACGTAACTTCCGCATCCATCAGAGCATTGATTAACAGCGTAAGCGCTTCCTTTAAAAAATCCTTATCTTTTTCAACAACATACTTGCTAAGTTGCTCTAAAAGTGACATTCTATTATTAGTAGCCACGGTATGACCTCCTTTACTTTATCTTTTTTGTGATCTAATAAAGTAAAAATCATATCGTGGTTACTCTTGTCAAGCATACTCCACGAAATTTACACCACTACTTAAGACTATAACTTGAGAAGACAGGATGGATGTACATTACAAGTAACTTCACACCATTACAGCCAACATCATTTTAGTGCAGTTTTACCGGCTTGCCAATTCATGTTTAACTGCATCGTTGATTTTAAGTTTAATAATTAAACGATTGGTTTAAATGCAACCGCCAAAAATCTAAGTATTCCTATGAACATTTCACGGTAGCTGTACTGTGTAATGCTTTAAAAAACAACTTCATTGCCGTTCAGCGATTTTTGACATATCTGAAATATAGTTAACATTAAAGTTTTTATATAATGTAATATGGTAGATATGTTCTTGCGAACAGCGAGTTAAAAAAACCAAAGACCGATTGACATGTTCCTATGGTATGGGTGTCGCGGCTTTTTGAACTGCCATTTCACGATGCCGGTACATAGAGGACTTAATTTTTTATACTTTACAGGACAGGTGTTTAAATGGAGATTTTAGATGTTGTTGATAAAAGCGGCAAACCGACAGGACAAACGGTAGAACGCGAAAAAGCTCATGAGAAAGGCATAATGCACAGGACATCGCATGTATGGCTTCTTAGAAAAAAACACGGTAAGGTTCAAATTCTGCTTCAGAAAAGGTGTGAGACCAAAGAATCATTTCCGGGCTGTTATGACATATCAAGTGCCGGTCATATCCCTGCCGGAATGGATTTTGGAGAATCTGCCATAAGGGAGTTGCAAGAGGAACTCGGTATATCGGCTTCTGTTGATGAGCTTGTGTTCTGCGGAGACAGAATTGTCATTTGGGATGATTGTTTCTCCGGAAAACCTTTTCATGACAGACAGTATTCGCGAGTTTTCTTTTTATGGCGGGACATAGATGAAGAAGAGTTTCTACTTCAGAAAGAAGAAGTTGATAGCGTACATTGGATGGATCTGGATGAATGCATTGCAGCGGTTGAGAAGAATCAAATAAGAAACTGTATTTATCCTGAAGAGTTGAAGATGGTAAAGGCCGCTTGCGGATGCAAATAAACAATGGGACGACAAAAAGAAAGAATGATGATAGGGTTACGGGTTATGAATTTGCTAAAAATAAATGAAACTTTTTATACCTTTGGTCTATCTAACTGATAGAAGCACAAAGGGGGAGGTGGAAAATCTATGTTTCCCCGGGGAAAGAAACGAGACACAAATGAAGAGATAATTGAACAGATAATTTTAAAGAAATATAACAGCTATTACAGAATGGCTATGAGCTATGTACATAATGAGGCGGATGCTGCCGATATTGTTCAGGAAGGTGCATATAAAGCCATCAAGAGTAGTGATTCTCTTAAGCATGTTGAATACGCTGAAACCTGGATATACAGAATTATGATGAATGAAATCTATAGACGATTGGATACAAAGAAAATTGTGTCTATTGACGATGAAGTTTCTGCCGAGCTCCAAATTGAGGATACATATGAAAATATTGATTTAAAAAGAGCATTAGATTCTATGTCTGCAGGTGAAAAAGCGGTGATTCAGCTGAAATATTTTGAAGGCCTTAAGCTTGAAGAAATTGCATATGTACTTGGGGAAAACCTAAGTACCGTAAAGAGCAGATTGTATAGAGGCTTAAAAAAACTCAGGTGCGAAATGGATAATTACGTGATGAAAGGAGATGAACATAATGCCGGATAACAATAGGATTCTCGAATTATATAAAGAACAGTATGAAAAACCTGTCATGAATGACAAGACTGTTTTCGAGATGAAACAGCGAATGAAACAAGGAAAGGAGGAGAAAAGATCTATGAAAAAGCAAAAGGTATATAAAGGATGTGCCATTGCTGCAGCGGTAGCTCTTGCAATTATGATTTTACCCAATACCTCAAAAGCATTGGCATCCGTTATGGGGGATATTCCGATTTTAGGAGAATTCTTTAAGGTAATAACCTTTAGAGATTATAAGTATGAGGATGAAAGAAATGTTGCAGACGTTGTTGTGCCGGAGGTAACAATAGCGGATAACGTAGACAATATAGTTGCCGAGGAAGGTAAAAAGACAGCCGAACAGATCAATGCAGAGATCCGGGATATTACGGATAAGTGGGTAGAAGAATTTAAATCCATCATGGAAGATGAGGGCTACCACAATATTACGATTGACTATGAAGTTATAGCAACTACGGAGGACTACTTTACATTAAAGCTCATCTGTTTTAAAGCATTAGGAAGCGGTTACGAAGAGCATCATTTCTATACCATAGATCTTAAAACAGGTAAAAAGGTAGAATTAGCGGATCTTTTCAAGGAAGGCAGTGACTACAAGCAGATTATCAGTGAAAATATCAAGGAACAGATGAGAGAACAAATGGCTGCTGATGATGCCATCCGATACTGGGTAGATAATACGGATTTTCCGGAATGGAATTTTAAAGAAATTACCGATGATACATCGTTTTATGTTAATCAAAATGGAGAAATCGTAATTTGCTTTAATGAAGGTGAAGTCGGACCTGCGGCTTTGGGAACCGTAGAGTTTATAATACCAAAGGATGTCGTTGCGGATATTATAATTAATGAATGATAAATGCCAAATTGATATCGGCCCTAATTGCGATGCCCTGCAATTAGGGCTTTTTCCTTGAGAAAATTTTTGAAATTTAACGGCTGCAGACATTAATTTTCATCCACCCGAGCCGCGTTAAGTCAATGCTATTGATGTCAATGGCCGATAAACGGGATGTGCATGGGGTTGAAGAGAAAAGGTATATTAGCATATAATAAAAATTGGAAGTTCATATCGGAATTGTCGATACAAAGAACAGGTTAAAGGTGATTTATTGACTTATTAATTGAGCTTTTGGCAGTCGTACTATACGATTAAAGACTTTAAAAATATTTATAGAGGAAATGTATATGAAAATAAATTTAAGTCCTACTTGCGGCAATTCGCCTAAGAATAAATTCGTCCAAGATTATACGGTTAAACTTCTATCCTTTGATTTTGATAATTTGGCTAATATGTCGGCTGAAAATGTCAAAATATTAATCCCCGATAGAGGTCTGATACAGGGAAAAGCAAACCTTATTGATATTAAAAAATATTTAATAACCGATATGAATGTGCTGACAATTGATTCCGCAATATCTCATGGAAAATATGGGGCTGTGCTTTGTGAAATCAGTGGTAATGAAAAAGAATACTAAATTTCTATTCATTACGTTTTTGAGAATATGAAGGCGGAACTCATTAAAGAAGCAATCGTTTTAATGGCTGAAATAACACAATGAACGAAATAGGTGAAAACAATGTCAAGATGGGATCCTTGGAGAGGCTGTCATAGGTGCAGCGAGGGCTGTAAATACTGCTATATTCATAAAGGAGATGCAAGACGAGGCATCGATACAAGCAACATCGTACGCAGTGAAAAGTTTAGTCGCCCCATTGAAAAAAAGAAGAACGGCGAATATAAAATGGCTCCGGGTCTTGTGTATCTTTGCTTCTCCGGCGATTTTCTACTGGAGGATGCTGACGAATGGAGAGCGGAAGCTTGGAAAATCATTCGAGAACGCTCGGATTGTACATTTTTGTTTTTGACAAAACGTATCGAGCGTTTTATGGAATGTATTCCCTCCGATTGGGGAGATGGTTACGAAAACGTGGTCGTTTGCTGTACCATTGAGAATCAGGATAATGCGGACAGAAAACTATCCGTATTTCAGAAATTACCCATAAAACACAAACAAATCACAGCACAGCCGCTGATTGAGGCAATTGACATTGAGCGGTATCTGGACGGGATAGAAGCCGTTGTAGTGGGTGGTGAATCGGATCGCAATGCAAGGCCCCTTGACTATGCGTGGGTCCTTTCTATTCGGGAACAATGTATACGAAAAAAGACGGCATTTTATTTCCGGCAGTGCGGCACGCATTTTATTAAGGACGGCAAGAAGTATTTGCTTCAGGTAAAGGATCTGTGCTCACAGGCAAGAAAAGCCGGTATAGATTACGAACCATAATACTGATTTATTAAAGATAAATAATGGAAGTAAGGATCGCATAATCTTGCTCTTCATGGAACGAGACTCATCTCCTTAGATGGCAGCATGATGATTAAATTGTTATACTTTACACTCGAGAGGCTATTGAAAAGGATATCTGTGTCTTCCTTCTGTGATAAATTCATATTGAAGGGGGCATGTTGATAGCTGCAAAGGTTGTTATTGATGAGAGGAAACAGGATGGATGTACATTCAATAAGCATTCATATCTCTATAATTCACAATAGCAAAGCTTTATTTTCGAAGATACATTAATTCTATAAATATAAAGGTATAAAAATGCTTACGGAAACAAAAGTCATGAGTATGGCGAGTTTATTCACAAACAACATTACATCTGTCAAAAATCTTAATGGGTTTCATAACGCGGTATATGAAGTATGTGGCGATATAACTTTTATTCTCCGTGTTGCAGAGGGTAAACGTGATGATGAAACAAATAGCGAAATAGATTATTTAAAATATCTCCATAAATACTTAGTTCCGGTAGCACCGCCAATTGCATCATTACAAAACCAATATGTTCATTTAGCGGTTGTCGAGGATAAATGCTATACCGTTTCTGCCTATCAAAAAGCAAAAGGCAAGGATTGTTGGTCAAGAGGCATTGATGGTAGGGATCGATTTAGAATTATTGGTCAAACATTGGGGAGAATGCACCGGTTATCTATGCTGTATAACAATTATAAAGTGGCCAAACGAAGACAGTGGGACGAAAACCCTCATTTGGTTAAGGCACGGTATGTTCTCCATAATTACAATGCCGATCTTACCGATAAGTTTGATTCTTACATTTCGTTAATGTGCAGGTTTCCTAAGAAGAAAAGCAGTTTTGGGCTTGTGCATGGTGATTTTTTGTTTTCAAATTATTTCTTTGATGATGATAACAATATATGATTCTACTGCAAAAACTCAAGTAAAT
>JAAYHZ010000203.1 GCA_012744235.1 Clostridiaceae bacterium | reverse complement strand
GCGGGACTTCAAGTAGGCGATATTAATAAAGAATACAACGGAAAAAAGATTCGCCACGCTCTCGACCTAAATGTGTACATTTATGCTTTAAACGACAAACCGATTACCGTTTTGTACGAGCGGGACGGTCAGAAATATACCGCCTCTTTTAAAGCGGTATATTATCCCGAATCCAAACGGTATTTGCTGGGATTTGTACCTCTTGCCGAAAGCGGACCCGACTCGAACGTTGTTGGCAGCGTCAACACCGATACCGATGCAAGAAGGTCCGGCTTGCTAAGCGGTGACCGTATTATCGAGATTAACGGTAATATCATCAAAAGCCGACAGGACATTGCGGCGGTGATGGAAAAATTCCAAGGCGGCGAAACGGAGGTCAAGGTGGAAAGAGAAGGCAAAATTGTCACCTTGTACATCAAACCGTATTTGGAATCCGTTCCCGAGATGTATCTTCCCGGCTTTTATTTCAAATCCGCCAAGGGAGGATTTTTCCGAACCATCGGCAACGCTTGGCGTTATACGTTTTCCAACGTCCGAAGCGTCTATTTGTCTTTAGGATGGTTGATTTCGGGAAAGGTTTCTTTGAAAAACATGATGGGGCCTGTAGGGATCATCTCCACCATCGGCTCGGTAACAAAGCAGCCTACGGTACGTATTGCGCTGCAGTCCTTATTAAACGTTATCGCCGTCATCAGCGTCAATTTAGGCGTGATGAACCTTCTGCCTATCCCGGCTTTGGACGGAAGCAAGCTTATTATTCTCTTTATCGAACGGCTGAGGAGAAAGCCCATTCCGCCGGAAAGAGAAGCCATGATTTCTTTGATCGGCTTCGTGCTGCTGATATCCCTGATGGTCTTTACGGTGTATAACGATATAATACGTTTGTTGGGCAATTGACAAAGATCCCAAAAGTCTTAGGTGCGAAAAATGATTGAAAGAAAGATAAAAAAGGTTATAAAAATCGGGAAGGAACGAATCGGAGGAAGCCATCCTGTTTTGATTCAATCCATGACCAATACGGATACGAAAGACATAGCGGCTACCGTATCGCAAATACGGAAATTGGAAGCGGCAGGATGCAAAGCCGTAAGAATTGCGGTGCCGGATCAAGAAAGCGCGGATGCTTTCGGAGAAATCAAAAAACAAGTAGACATCCCCTTGATAGCCGATATTCATTTTGATTATCGTTTGGCCATAAGCGCCATAAAAAACGGAGCGGATAAAATCCGCATCAACCCCGGAAATATCGGCGGGGAGGAAAAAGTCAAAAGGATTGCGGATACGGCAGGCCAATACGGGATTCCTATAAGGATCGGCGTCAACTCCGGTTCGTTGGAAAAGGATTTGCTGAAAAAATACGGTCACGTAACCGCGGAGGCTTTGGTCGAATCGTTAGGCAGATACGTGACCATGATGGAAGGCTTGGGCTTTTTCGATCTGGTTTTGTCCATTAAAGCGTCGGATGTGGTTATGAATAAAAAAGCCAATGAGTATGCATCGGCGCAATTTGAGTACCCTCTTCATCTGGGCGTTACGGAAGCCGGAACGTTTTTATCCGCCTCCGTCAAATCGGCGGTGGGAATCGGCTCGTTGCTTTTGCAGGGTATCGGAGACACCATACGAGTGTCCATCGCAGGAAATCCGGTTCGGGAAATCGAAGTGGCCAAAGAAATATTAAATGCCTGCGGATTCATGGAGTCCGGCTTGGATATTGTAGCTTGTCCTACCTGTGCAAGAACCAATATCAACGTAGAGGAGATTGTCGATTATTTAAAACAACGAAGCTACGACACGAAAAGAAAAATCAAAGTGGCGGTGATGGGCTGCGAGGTTAACGGACCGGGAGAGGCGAAAGAAGCGGATATCGGCATTGCGGGAGGAAAGAAGGACGCTCTTTTGTTTTTTAAAGGAAAGCCGGCTTTTAAAGTGGAATATGATAAAATAAAAGAGGTTTTAGACAGAGAGATATTAAAATTGATAGATCAAGGGGATTGAAGTGAAGGATAAAATCGCCGTAAGTAAATTCTTAGGACTTGAAAAGGAAACAAAGGACATCGAAGGCATTTATATTCACAACATTACGGTAGAATCGAAAACCGATTCCGTCACGCTCTTTCTGTATTCCGATCGATGGATCTGTTGTGAGGTAACCGAATTCGTAAAAAAACAAACCTGTAAAAAGTTTAACCTGGAGCATGTAAACGTTGCGTGTATATATCCCGAGGAGCTTGATTTGGAGACGGTTATCCAAGAAGATCTTAACGGAATATTACATATACTGGAAAAAGAATGCCCCTCCGTATGCAATATCGTAAAGGACTGCCAATGGTCCGGAGAAGGGAATACGCTCCGCTTGGATCTCAGGGGCTTAAACGGTTCTTGCTGCAGTTTTCTTAAAATCCGTCAATTCGATAAAATTATAAAAGATTTTTTTGAACGTCGGTACCGAATAACACCCGTCTTGGAAATTTGTTGGCCGGAGGATACGGACACCGAGGATTGCGATATCGAGTTTGAAAGCTTAAAAGAGGAAATTCGAAAGCAGGAAGAATTGATTCCTGTCATAGAGCCTGCTCCCAAGGCCGGAAAACCGGCATCAGGCGGCGAATCGCCCACGGACAACGCAAACGAAAGCAAAAAACCGAAAAAAGGCCGCGGTCGAAACCGCACCGACGAAGGTATGATTTACGGAAAAACCATTACCGAAGGTCCCGTGCCTATCGAAACGCTGACTCCGGTTACGGGAACATGCGTAATCAAAGGAGACGTAATCGCTTACGAAAGCGTTACGTTGAAAAGCGGTGACAAGTGTATTATTAAGTTTGACATTACCGACTACACCGATTCCGTAACTTGCAAACTCTTTGCCGACGTAAACGACGAGCCCTATTTCAAAGAATCTTTAAAAGGGCAGACCGTTTGCGTGAAAGGAAGCGCTCTTTACGATACCTTCGATCGGGATTTGTGTGTCAACGTATACAGCATTGCTCCCGCCGAAAAAGAAAAAGAAATCACCGATAACAGTCCGGTCAAGAGAGTGGAGCTTCATGCCCATACGAAGATGAGCTCCATGGACGGCGTATGCAGCACTTCCGATTTGGTCAAGTTGGCAATTCGATATGGACACAAGGCGGTTGCCATTACCGACCACGGTGTGGTACAAGCTTTCCCGGAAGCGATGAACACCAAAGAAAATGCAAAGTCCGATATTAAAATTATATACGGCGTGGAAGCGTACCTAACCGACAGCGTTCAAGACGTGGTAAACGGTGAAAGCTACCACTGTATCGTTTTGGTTCAAAATCAGACCGGTCTGAAGAATTTATACAAATTAATATCCATGTCCCATTTGGACTATTTTTACAAGCATCCCAAAATGCCTCGGGAGGTATTGCAGAAGTATCGGGAAGGGTTGATCTTAGGAAGCGCATGCGAAGCCGGTGAATTGTACCAAGCGATCCTTGCGAAAAAAAGTCCCGAGGAAATCCGCAAAATCGTCGACTTTTACGACTACCTTGAAATCCAGCCCAACGGGAACAACATGTTCATGGTACGAAACGGCCTGTTACACTCGGTGCAGGATATCGAGGACATCAATCGATACATTGTTTCTTTAGCCAAAGAAGCGGGCAAACCGGTGGTTGCAACCTGCGACGTTCACTTTTTAAGGGAGAAAGACAGCGTATTCCGAAAACTGCTGATGGCGGGACAAGGATACAGCGATGCGGAATTCCAAGCACCGTTGTATTTTCGTACCACCGAAGAAATGCTGGCGGAGTTTCAATATTTAGGAGCGGATACGGCTTACGAAGTGGTGGTAACCAACACCAATCAAATTGCCGAACGTATCGAAAACTTACGGCCCGTCCCGAAGGGAACCTATACCCCGGAAATAGAAGGCGCGGAAGAGGAGTTGGAAAACTCCTGTATGGAAAAAGCGAAGGAAATCTACGGGGATCCTCTGCCCGAAATTGTATCCGATCGGTTAAAAAGAGAACTGAAAGCGATTATCGGAAACGGATTTGCCGTCATGTACATCATTGCACGAAAATTGGTGTTAAAGTCCGTGGCGGACGGATATATCGTTGGCTCTCGAGGATCGGTAGGATCATCCTTTGCGGCTCATATGTGCGGCATTACGGAGGTAAACGCCCTTCCACCTCATTATGTGTGCAGAAAGTGCAAGCATTCCGAATTTATCTTGGACGGATCCTACGACTGCGGTCACGATATGCCGGATAAGGTTTGCCCGAAATGCGGAAGCCTTTATGCAAAAGACGGATTTGACATACCTTTTGAAACGTTCCTGGGCTTTAACGGAGAAAAAGCGCCGGATATCGACTTAAACTTTGCCGGGGAGTACCAGCCCGTAGCCCATAAGTACACGGAAGAGCTGTTCGGCGAGGGATATACATATCGAGCGGGAACCATCGGTACCTTAGCGGAAAAAACCGCCATGGGTTTCGTGAAAGGCTATTTTGATGAAAAAGGGATTCCTTTGAAAAAGGCGGAAATGAATCGTTTGATTGCCGGATGTACGGGCGTCAAAAGAACAACCGGGCAGCATCCCGGAGGGATTGTGGTTATCCCGAAAAAATATGAAGTGTATGATTTTTGTCCGATTCAGCACCCGGCGGATGCAAAAGAAAGCGATATTATCACTACCCATTTTGACTTCCATTCCATCTCGGATACCATTTTGAAGCTGGATATTTTGGGTCATGACGATCCGACCACCATCAAAATGCTCGAGGATTTGACCGGCATAAAAGCGACGGATATTCCTCTTCATGACGATAAAGTACTGTCCCTTTTTACGAGTACGGAAGCTTTGGGAGTTCGGCCGGAGGATATTGACAGCACTACGGGAACGTTGGGGCTGCCGGAAACCGGTACGGATTTTGTGCGAGGCGTATTGATCGACACGCAGCCGAAAATGGTATCCGACTTGATTCGCGTCATGGGATTGACCCACGGAACCGACGTTTGGTTGAACAACGCCCAAAAACTGATTTTGGAAAACGGACTGACGCTTCAAGAAGTCATTTGCAACCGCGACGATATTATGAACTATTTAATTAAAGCCGGTCTCGAGCCTTTCCATGCCTTCGACATCATGGAAAAGGTACGAAAAGGGAAAGGCCTTACGGAGAAACAGGAAGCTTTAATGCGGGAAAAAGATGTACCGGAATGGTATATCGATTCCTGTAAAAAAATCAAGTACATGTTCCCGAAAGCCCATGCCGCCGCTTATGCCATGATGGCTTTAAGGATCGGATGGTTTAAAGTGTACAGACCTGTAGCCTTTTACACGGCATACTTTTCCGTACGGGGAGAAGATTTTGATGCAAACATTATGACTCGAGGAAAAGACAAGGCAAAAGCCATTTACCTAGAATTGAAAAAGAGAAACGGAAACGAATTGTCTCAAAAAGAGAAAAATATCCTCACCCTTTTGGCATTGGTCATTGAAATGTATGAAAGAGGAATCGAAATGCTGCCTGTGGATATTTACAAATCCGAAGCGCTTCGCTTCACGATGGAAGAGGGAAAAATTCGACCTTCGTTAAACTCTTTGAGCGGGTTAGGAAACAACGCCGCTTTGAGTATAGCGGAAGCCCGTAAAAAAGGATCCTTTAAATCCGTTGAGGATTTGAGGCTGTCGGCAAAGGTCGGAAAAAATGTAATCGAGATTCTTCGAGACTACGGATGCTTAGACGGTATGCCGGGAGACAACCAAAAGACCATCTTCTGAAACAGATCATAGCGAGAAAATGCAGGCACCCGAACGGTGCCTTTTTTATATTTTTTCGGTATCACCGGCATCCATTGTATATTTATGGTACACCTAAACCTTAGGCGGTGCATATGACCTATTACGTATAATCTTACTATTTCATATGCCGTAGCGGTAGGACGTATAGGCTGCCGGATTTTTATAGCGCCGCACTTGTTGATAGCCAAAGCCTGTCTTCTCCTTGCGATTTGTATGTTACGGGATACGGGGAGGCGGCGGAGTTATACGAATTAGGGAAAAGCCCTTGATAGGAAAACGAAAAAATGAAAACCGGCGTAAAAATCATACGCCGGTTTTAAAATGGTTATTTACTCGTTATCTTTTATCATAGTACGGAATATTGCCAGATTTTCATCACGGTATCGGTCTTGGATTCTTCTCATGGCGTCTCCTGCGGTCTTCCATACCAATTCCGGATTTACGCTGCGGTAGGTATTGGATTCGGCTCCGCGGAAGCTCCAGAACAAGATGGTTCTTGCACCGGCGTCGTAAGCTGCATCCGTTGCGTAGATGATTTCTTCTTCGCGTCCGGCAGGAACTCCGAAGCCTTGAATCCAGATGTTGTGATCTTTGTTAAATTGCTTACAGATATCAAGGTTTTTCTTTGTCCCTTTATACACAAAGTCGTATGAATTTGTGGTACTACCGTACCAGTAAGGATCCGAACCGATGTTGTGAAGGGAAGGTAGGCTGCAGATCTTATCGATGTTCTTTAAGTGGATACCTAATTGTTCGCCAAGCATGACGCAAACCGTATTGGTCATTCCCTTGGATGCGCTGTATTCGGTAACGTGTTTGAAATAGTCGACAATGGAATTTACTCGAAATTCCGCCACTTCGTCGGTGAAAGTGCTTGGCATTTCAAAACCGTAGATATCTTTGAATAGCTTTTTGCATACATTGCAGCAGCATGTAAATTTTGTCGGTTTTCCGTCTTTGATTTCTCTTCCTACCAAATGCGGTTCATCCCAGAATATGATTCTTCCGCCGCAGTCGTATACCACATCAATCCATTCCCGAGTGAATCTGCGGAAATCTTCATTATTGTAGCATGCGCGTACAGGATCGTTGGTTCCGTCGTTATACACTTGGTGCGCTTCGGGATAATAGGCTAAAAAGTGAGATTTATCCCCAGGAGGTCCGCCGATTCCCCAATTGTCCACCCAAAGCTCCAAGCCTTTTTCCAAAGTCATGTCGAAAATTTCTTTCATTATTTTATGATGCCTGTCCCAGTCGTTGTGGGAGAACATGTGAACGACCAAATTAAAATTGTGGTTGATAATATCGTTCAGGTCCTCTTCCACATGCTTTAAAATACGATTGCCATGATAGGCAACACCGGTTTTTAACATTCGAAAAACCCTCCTTAATAAAGAAAAATAAAATCCGTATGATGAGTTTCATCTATCAATGAAAGCAATATATCATAATTAATTCAGGTTGTAAACGAACTTTCAGACTTTTCCAATATCGAAAGATCCGTGAAAAACGAGATAACAATAAAAAGATTCACAATAAGGACAATAAGGTTTTGTTAGAAGATTTTATGACAACCTCTTGCCATTTGACGAAAAAAACAGTATACTAATAATGTCGTTTGATTTATTCAAACCGTCTTGGTATAATGGTGCTGTATATTGCGGAGTATGACAAGAGTGGGACATCCCACTCTTTCCATTATGTTAAATATTTTTATTAATTTTATGGTAAATGTGCGGAGGATTGAATGGCAAGAGGAAAAATTGCATCCATGGTGTACGAAATAGCAAAACCGATTGTAGAAGATGAGTTCGGTTTTGATTTGGTTGACGTGGAGTATAAAAAAGAAGGACCCTCTATGGTGCTGAGGGTCATTATCGATAAAGCAGGCGGTATATCCGTTGAGGACACTTATGTGATTGCCACCCGTTTAAATCCTTTGTTGGATGAGAAAGAGGATTTATTCGAAGGCAGCTACCGGTTTCAAGTCTCTTCGCCGGGTTTGGATCGTCCCTTGAAAACCGAGAGTGATTTTCGAAGATACCGCGGATCTCGCATTGAGGTGAGATTATACAGTAAACAAAATGACAAAAAGTCGTTCGAAGGAATATTGGAAAATTACGAAAACGGTCTTATCACCATTACCAATGACGAAGGGAAGTCTTTGACATTTGATGAGAGCAATGTCAGCACGGTTAAGCGCGTGATTGTTTTTTAAGGCTTGTTGGAGGGAAATCATGAACGTAGAATTTATACATGCATTGGAACAAATAGAAAAAGAAAAAGGAATAAGCAAAAAAGTTTTAATTGAGGCGATGCAAGAAGCCCTGCTTTCGGCATACAGAAAAAACTTCGGAAACGATGAAAACATTTCCGTTAACATAGATTCACAGACCGGTCGTATTCGTGTGTATGCTACGAAAACCGTTGTGAAGGAAGTAAAAAACAGCGCAACGGAGGTCGCATTGGAGCAAGCCATAAAATCCGACCCTTCCATAGTAGAAGGGGATTTGGTGCAGGTGGAAAGCACCCCGGAACGTTTTGGCCGAATTGCGGCACAGACGGCAAAGCAAGTGGTTATGCAAAGAATACGGGAAGCGGAAAAGAACCTCATATTCGAAGAGTTCTACAGCAAAGAAAACGATATCGTAACCGGGATTATTCAGCATGCGGACAAAAAGAATGTGATTGTGGACTTGGGCCGGATCGAAGGTATTATGCCTGCTTCCGAGCAAGTACCCAATGAAAAGTATCTTTTTAATAAACGTATGAAATTTTACGTTCTTGAAGTGAAAAACCAAAGCAAGGGGCCGGCGATTTTGCTGTCCCGATCCCATCCTTCTTTGATCAAGCGCCTGTTTGAGCTGGAAGTACCGGAGATTTTCAACGGCGTTGTGGAGATAAAGAGCATTGCCCGAGAAGCGGGTTCTCGAACCAAAATGGCGGTATGGTCCCACGATTCCAATGTAGACCCGGTAGGAGCATGCGTCGGTCAAAGAGGCATTCGGGTACAAAATGTAGTGGAAGAACTGAATGACGAAAAAATTGATATTTTGAAGTGGAGTCCTAATCCGGCGGAGTACATTTCCAACAGCTTAAGTCCCGCCGAAGTGATTCGAGTAGAAATATTCGAAGATGAAAAAGCCGCTCGCGTCACCGTGCCGGACCACCAGCTTTCCTTGGCTATCGGGAAAGAAGGTCAAAACGCCAGACTGGCTGCTCGATTGACCGGATGGAAGATCGATATCAAGAGCGAATCGCAAATGAGAAAGCTTTTGGAACAAGAATTGTTTGCCGGAAATTTGTTTAAAGACCCCGCAGAAACGAATGAAGAGCCGGAAGATTCGGAAGAATATGAAGCAACCGAAGATACGGAAGATGTTGATGCGGATTTTGAGGAAGAGCAAGAAGAATAATCGGCTCCAATGTGAATTTTATTTAAAATTCAATGAAATCATGCTACTATATACTAGTGTTATGACAAAGGAGAGTGAACAATGAGTCAGGCGATGAGAAAAAGAAAAGTACCTATGCGCAAATGTATCGGATGCGACGAATCAAAACCCAAAAAGGAATTGGTTCGAATAGTACGAGACCAAGAGGGCAATATAAAGGTAGATTTTACGGGAAAAGCTTCAGGTAGGGGTGCCTATATCTGTTGGAATACTCATTGTTTTGACTCCGCTCGAAAAGGAAAGAAGCTTCAAAAGTCATTCGAAATGAACATTACGGATGAAACCTATGAACGATTGCGTCAGGAATTAAGCGAGAAGATGCCGAATGCAAAAGAATGAAATAAAGCGTATCTATTCTTTTATCGGGTTAGCGGCAAAAGCGAATAAAATTGTTTCCGGTGGCGAATTGAGCGAAAAAGCCATAAAGGAAAATAAAGCCCGATTGGTGATTATTGCCCAAGATGCAGCCGATAATACCGTTAATAAATTTAGTGAATTGTGTCAAAAAAAATCTATCACCCCGATTCGTTTCGGGTATAAGGAGGAGCTTGGAAAAACTATTGGAAAAGCAGGTTCAAGAAGTGTTGTATGTATCACTTGTAAGCATTTTGCGAGTGGATTACGAAAGATGGTCGGTTCAATGATTTTCGGGGGTGAAACGTTTGGCGAAGATAAGAGTATATGAGTTGGCTAAAGAATTGAATACAAGTAGTAGCAGATTGCTAGAAAAATTAGCTGATCTTGGTGTGCATAAAAATAATCATATGAGTTATATTGAAGAAGATGAGTTAGAGAAGCTTTACATTGATTTGGGAATCCGAAAAGGAGAAAGCCAAAGCACGGAAGGAAAAACGGCGGCTTCGACGGTAAAAAAAGCCGTAGAGAAAAAGCCGGTAAAAGCGTCCGTGGTTTTTGAGCCGACAAAGGATCAAGCCGAATCAAGCGGTAAGGGAAGCGAGCCCGTTAAAAAAGTTTCGAAGGAGGCACCGAAAGGAGCAAAAGGCAAAGGTGCGGAAGCTCCTTCAAAAGGCAAGCCTTCGAGAGATAAGGCCGGTTCGGGAAAACAAGCAAAAGGAAATAAATTTACGGAGAAGAAAAGGGAAACCGCTCCTTCAGGATTGTTAGGCGATATGAAGGTCGTTACCGATGATGATCGCATGAGAATGTTGAAAGAAAAAGCCCGCAGGATGAGATTGGAAAAAGAAAAAGCGGAAAAGGAAAAGAATGAAGCGGAAAAGCATACCGTATCCGATAAAGCCGTTAAGAGCGAACCGGAAAAGAAGAAGGAACCGGCAAAAGAAGAGGATACACCCGTTATCAAGATCATAAAGATTGATCCTGAATCCTTGCAGGACCGAAAAGACGATACCGTTGTTCGTAAAGAGCAAAAAGAAGCTCCGAAGCAAGAACAAGAAGCTAAAATCATAAAAGTCACGAAGATTGAAAAAGAAGTTCATGATAAAAAGGTAGAAGATTCTTCCGCTAAAGAAAAACCCGTAGCCGCTGCGGAAGACAAG
>JAAYHZ010000202.1 GCA_012744235.1 Clostridiaceae bacterium | reverse complement strand
GTATAATCCTCTTTTAAATCCAAAGCGGAACAGCCGATCAACGAGTCAAATTGCCGATATGGATCGGATCAATAAGACCGTTACCGTTCCCCCCAAAGTCCATCGGCAAGCCAAAAAGAGTTACGAAAACAGATAAAAAAAACACCTCCGTCACTTCTCGGCAGAATTCGAAGAATCTATTTCTTTCCGACGCCGAATTCCGGCTGTGGGAAGACGACCGTTGTTTGATATTTAGAAAGTTGTTTGAATAAAAAAATACATCTTTTACTACATCAACGAATCGTCTCTTTCCCCCCGGCACTGTACTCGAGAATAAGGTAAACACACCTTTGTTTCAATAATCAAATTATTACATTGGTCTTTAGTCACGGTATCAAATCAATTCTTCTTCCCTATTTGCACATATGAATAAATTGTCTGAATAGTTCCAGATGCTTTTCATCATGAGTCAAGCGTTCCGGATGCCATTGAACGGCGAATAACTTGTGTTCTAAATCTTCCAGTCCTTCTATAATGCCATCATCACTATGGCAGGTTACATTAAGCCCATCCGCAATTCGGTCGACAGCCTGATGATGATAACTGTTTACCGGGTACCGGGGACCGAAAATGGAATATAGCAACGATCCCGGTGTGAATATTGC
Organism: Clostridiaceae bacterium; assembly: GCA_012744235.1. Lineage (GTDB taxonomy): Bacteria > Bacillota > Clostridia > JAAYHZ01 > JAAYHZ01 > JAAYHZ01. The sequence goes on along the minus strand of JAAYHZ010000202.1, from coordinate 1,441 downwards.
ATTATGAGCCGTATCGCCCATTTTTATGGCAGGTATCTGTTTACTCTGATAATGATAGTTTTCTATAATGTCTTTGCCGCAGGTATTTAAATCCTGAATAAGGGTTCCGCCTAAAGCAACATTGATGACTTGGATTCCGCGGCAGATACCGAATATCGGTTTATTTGCTTTTATAAATGAATGAACCAGCGATATATCCATAGAATCTATACAGTCAGGCTCGGCATGAGTTGTCGGATCCCAAGCGGCGTGATATAAATCCGGATTAACATCACCGCCGCCGGTCACTAACAAACCGTCAAATACGGAAGCAGCGTCATCCGTATTAATTCCATAGGAACAGACATATACATCTGCATTTACGGCTTTTAAAGCATTAATATAAGATAGCAAAATATATAAACGATCATTGTCCGTTACTCGACCGGTACATAGAATCTTAACCATAAATTCGTCGAATAGACTTTCTCGACTGTACACCTCGCTTTACCGAACTTCCAAAGTCTGTACGAAAGCATTGTTCCGCTTGATTACGGATCTTATATACACTTGCCGTATTATAACATAATTTCACTACCGTCATATGCCTGTTTCACAGGGATATCTCCCATATCTTGAGCAAGCTGAAGAATCGAAGGAATCTTTCGAGCTTGATAGTGGTTAACATATATATATCAGTTTTGTTCTGCATTCTTTTAAGTGTGGCAGATAATCTGTTGCATCGAAATGGGCACTTTCGCAAACAATCAAATCCGTTTCATATTTTTTTGCAATGGCAGGAAAATCTTGATCGGGATGTTTTAAATCGCCGGTAAAAAGAACGGATTTCCCTTCCGCTTCTAGGAAAAATGCATAGGAGCAATCGGAATGAAGCGTTTGTACGGCAGTGACTTTTAAGAATCCGTCATTATATATTACGCCCGGCCGGACCTCTTCATAGCATAATTGACGAGCCGGAGTATGATTTGCCTTAAGCCAATCTTCTATTATTGTTACACAATCGGTTTTTGGCAAGAAAATTACAGGGTCCGAGGTTTTGTAGTACCAACTGAGTAGGTCAACTAAGTGAATAAGACCGTTTGTGTGATCACCGTGCATATGCGTGATGAAAATTCCTTTCACAGCCTCAATGGGAATCCCTGCGGTAACTAAATGATCAATTATCGGGGTACCCATGTCGATAAAATAGTAGCGTCCTTGGATTTCGATCATTGTACATGAACATTTTCTGTTTGGCTCCGGTACACCGTGACTTGCTCCGATAAATTTAATTCTCATCATTCATTCTCCTCGTTAATTAATTAAGATACATTTTGGGCTTCGTAATTATTATAATACCAAAAAATAAGACAGACAAAATAGCTTTAATACGCTAGTATAGAACTATAAAAAATGCAGGCAGGATATCCGGTAAGGAAGCCGACGAAGCAGAAGCTTATTC
>JAAYHZ010000201.1 GCA_012744235.1 Clostridiaceae bacterium | reverse complement strand
TGCTATAAGCTCATCCGTTACATAGCCGATAATGCAATGAACAAAGCAGGAAATCCATTGGTTGATTTGGCTGTAAAGACGCTTCGGAACAAAGCTTAAAAAGCTCTCTTTTATGCTTATAATCAGTTCCGTCAGCATTTTATCGAGGTTGGTGTCGGTAATCCGAAACAGATTCGAAAATTCCGCAAACTGCTCTTGTGTAAAACAAGGGAAATGTAATCGGTAACCGTCATCCGCTTTTTTAATGAGATTTACTTGTAAAAGCCGAATGATATCGTCTTCGGATAAAACATCCTTTGGAATGACCCCGTCCTTGCATTTTTGCGGTATATTTTTTGCCGCAAGCCATCTTGTCCCGCCGTTGTTATAAATATTGTTAAGGAAATATTTACGAATGTGGTAATAATAAATACAACCGCCCTCTCCGGATGCAATATTGCAGCCGGAAGCGTATTTGCCGCCGATATCGCTTTCGTCCTCCGCCTCTTCGACGATGAACCAACCGTAACCGCCGTCTTTGCGCGGGGGATAGGGTCCGTCCGCAAGAGATTCGATACCGTCCTTAATACGACGAACCTTTTCTCGGAGCGCCAACGGCAGAGCAATGTGTCCGAGCCGCTTCATTCCTCAATCGTGTCCGTAAAAGCTCATCCGTTCCGTCTTGATTGCACATTCGGCAAACAGGCTTTCAAAATAATCGGCGATTTTGTCGATTAAAGGTTCGAATTGCTTTTCCATTTGTTCTTTATCTTTTAAACGCAAGACAATAAAGCAGGTTGCGTATTTGCCGTTTATCTCTTCGATGGCATCACCGTAAATCAACCGGGGCAGCGCATCTTCGATATACATAGTGGGAAGCCCTGTTTTGAGGCTAATCTCTTCGATTGTAAGCGGTTTTTCATATGCGGCTTCGCATATGGCTCGGGATACTTGGTTCGAAATATACGAGTCGGGATTCATGGATCCGTTGCATGTCCTCGTATTCCAATTGATTCGTTTATACACCTTGTCCATTCCGTTATCTCCTTTCGAATTTGCTTTGATTCTGTCCCGAATTCTTTGACGACCGATATTCAATCTCCACTTAATTGTCGTTTCCGGAAGATCGTACTTTTCCGCAAGCTCTTTTACCGACAATTCGCCGATATAGTAATCAACCAAAATATTTTTGTACTTGGAAGAAAGGGTATGCAGGTAGTAAAAGACCGTCTCGTTTTCATTGTCCATTGATTCTTCATTAAAAGCATCAAAATCATCGGCTAGGTTCATAACCAATTCTTCCGAGCATGACTCGGGTTGATTTTTTCTATTCTTGCAGAAAACGGCATACCGGTTATATGCAATCCTCCGGACCCATGCCTCCAACGAGCGAATTTCGTATTTTCCCATTCCGTCAAGCACATGCAGTATGATTTCGCTTGCAAGATCCTCCGCATCTTGACGATTGTTAACGCGTCTTAAGCAAAAACGGAATACGGGTTCTACGAACCGAATAATTTCCTTTTGTCGTTCTTCCACATAAGGTCCTCCTTTCTCAAGAGTCGTAAAAGAATTCGTTACAACTATAAAGTAAAGAAAAACGGTAATCGGATAGGTGTTTTTAAAAAATTTCGTCAATATTTTTTATGGTTTTATTATAATGTACCGGATAAATTTGATAATGCGATTATTCATATTCGTCGGACATTCGGGAAAAATAAAATAAGTAAAATTCTAAAAATCGAACAAAAAGGAGTTGATTCAATGGGTATCATCTCGTGGATAATCGTCGGTGCTTTGGCCGGCTGGTTAGGCAGCATCTTGGCAGGTAAGAATTCCGAAATGGGAGGCTTCGCTAACGTAGTTGTCGGCATACTCGGCGCCTTTATCGGAGGCTTGATTATGCGATTATTCGGCATTGACGGTATAACGGGCTTTAATATTTGGAGTATCATCGTGGCTACATTAGGTGCCTTTTTGCTTTTATTCATCGTAAAAAAAGCAAAAGGCGTAACAACGGAAAAATAAAGAAAGGTTTATGTTTTGTTAAGAAGTTCATTCCGGTTTCCATACCGGATGCTACATAGCTTTTATTGAAGCAGCCCGGATTCCAATATGTCTTTAATCTCTTTATACATCGGCGTCGATTGAATCATCCCCATGTAAAATACATTTTCATATTTTTTATTCAGGTCTTCGTTCCCCTTTACTTCGTTAATAATATACAAAAGCCGATCGCTTTCGATTCGTAAATCCGTAGATCCTTTACGGGCCGTCTGTAATAGCTCTGTCGCTTTTTCGTATTTTCCGAAAAGAAGCGCCGCTTTTCCCATATAAAAAGCGGTAGCGGATTTGATGGTCACATTTTCGTTATCCTCCAAGTCTTCGCAAGCCAAAAGCCATTCCTTCGCTTTATCCGTGTTCCCTTCTTTCAATAAGACAAGTGCTCCTTCCGTATAGGCTTGGGCCAGCAATTCGTAGTTTTTATCCACCAAGGGCTGAACATACACCAGCATTTTTGCTTGTTCCGCCGCTTTTTCGTATTGACCGTCGAATAAATAAATTTCCGTCATAATTCGGTTATAATACGGGTAATAACGATCCAAACGAAGGGCTTCTTCTCCTTCCGATAAGGCTTTGTTTATCCATTCTCTTTTTTCGGCTTCCGTAGAAACCGTTTTGGACATCCATAAGGACAAGTCCGCCATTTCCGCACGGTTGGCGGCCTGTAAAGGATCAAGCCCGGAGGCTTTGGCATAATTTTCGACGGCTTTTTCCAAATTCAATTCTTGTTTGTATTCCGTACCTCTTTCGGCGTACCAAGCCGCCTTCGAATAGCGAATGCCGAAAAAGGCTAACGGTATGCAAAATAGAAGAAAAAAGGAAGGTACGAGTGCACGTCTCCAAGAAAAGGTTTTTGTTTCCGGGTTTTGCTTCGTTTCTTCGGAAGCTTCCTTCTCTTTTTTAACATGACGATAATAGGCGGCGGAGACGGCAACCATGGAAAAGAAGATAAAGCTCATAGATGTATAGCTTAAATTAAAATCGATGGCGGAATGAGCGGCCAAAGACAAAAAGGCGACAAAAACGGATGCGGCATATACCTTTTGTTTCGGATCTTTCAAACGGATCCGCGCTGCGATTAAGTAAACAAAGGCGGATATTGTTATCGTTAAAAATGAAAGAATGCCTAAAATCCCGGACTCAACAAAGACCTGCAAATAGTGGTTATGGACCAGCCTTGCCGCATAATACAATTTTTTAACGCTTTGGTATAGGGAAGCAAAGCCCCCTCCTCCCAAACCGAAAAGCCAATGGTCCTTCAGCAATCGCAAAGCATCCTGAAAAAACTCAATTCGCATAACCACATTCGTCGTGGTAAAGTTAATATCCCGGATCCTTTTAAAAATATGGTCCGGTATGACATCGGCGACATACGAGACAATAGCTTGCCGATTTACGAAAACAAAGGCGGCAGTACCGATCACACAAAGCCCCAAAGCCGCATATCGTATAATTTTATTTACTTTTATACGAAAGAGGAGCGCCGCAAGCATGGCCGATATGCCTGCTACTCCCCCCGAAAGAAGTATCCATTTCGAGGCGGAAACGATGTTCTTGATTTGGGAGTTGGCATCGTACCCTTCCATGGACAGCAAGGATGGAAGAACGGCACAAAGAACATAAACCAAAGACTGCAGTCGATATCCTTTGGGCATGACAATGACCAATGCCAACAATACCGCAAAAGGCACAACGAGAAAAACACCGCGGGAGCTTGTAAAAAACAACGCCATAAACATAACGTTTGCAACACCCGCCAATATGCCTTTTAAAAGAACATTCCTTACATTCAACAAAATCCCCATAACAAAGGACATTAGAAGGAGAAAATAGATGGCTGCGGTATTGGCATACTGCAGGGTGGAACCGATTCTTCTCCCGTTGACGGTGACATCCAATTCGGGAAACACCCGGGTATAGCCTACAAGGCCGATAATGGCCGCAAAAAAACCGATAGCGATCAAAGGGACGAAATACATCCAAGGAAGGTTTTGAATATGCTCATGGAAAAAATCCGAAAGAACGATAAACAATAAAAGATACACGGCATACTGCATGAGGGCTTCGATGTTTCCTCGCATGTTTACCGCCGTACCGAAGGCAATGACATATGCCAAAAGAAGACCGATTCCTCCGTATACAACGACGGAACGAAGGTGCCACTCTTCTTTTCTTACAAGCTTCATTATCCCGTAACATGCACATAATACCGACAGCATCGCTAAGGACAAATACATCTCGTAAGGGAAAAACAAACCCCTGAACAAGGGACCTGCCGCGACCGTTAAGATTATGAACAGGGCGATGACTTTCTTCATGTTCCCTCCGTCTTATCAATTGTAAAAAACCTGCTTAGGATCACCAAGCAGGTTTTATTCTTATGTTTTTTATCATTTGACTTACGCTGATTGCCATCAAATAAGGTTCATTAGTCTTGCAACAACGGTTGCAAACTCCGCCTTTGTAATCGTGTTATTCGGACGGAATTCATACTTGCCGCCTCCGATGGCATAACCCGTAAAGATTCCTCTTTCGGTGAGCGCCTTAACCATACCTCTTTCCCCCGGAGTAAATGCTAAGAAATCTGCAAAGGGGAACAGGTTCCTGTTGTAAATGGAGATATAGGGCAAGTTGAACGCCTTCGCTACCATATAAGCGACGTCAATTCTTCTCATTATGGTAAGCATCGTAATACCGTCGCCAACAATACCGGCTTCTTTTGCCTTTTGAAAGGCCGTCTCGGGCGAGTCATTTCTGTTTGCAATACCTACGGCTTTTGCAACGATGGAAACAGCTTCCAACCCGTTGTTGGTAGCTTGCGGATTGATATTTCCGCTGCTGTCAGGCGCAATTAGACCGATACGAATGAGCGCACTGATACCCGGAGCGTACCAGTCATCGGAGTTGACGTCCTTAACGCGTGCCGATTGCAAAATGCTTTTAATTTCATCTACCGTTTGATCCGTATAAACCGCGCCGGGTACGGATGCTGCCAGTACACTTCCTGTAGATAGCAATAAGAGCGCTATCACTAAAACAATACTCGTCAACCTCTTCATTCTATCAACTCCTTGGCGTAAAATTTTGTATTCTAAATCAGTATACCACACACGCGGACAAATGTATATCACGATATCGAGGTTTTACGATTTTTCTTGTTAATTTTATGTTACAAGGACAAAACATTTTCATTAATACCCTTGTTTTACCTGTTTTGATTGATCCTTCTTATCTCTTCCGGATTCACTTTGAATCTTCGGTCCATCGTAAGCAATCCGTTTATTTCCTGGAAAACGTCCGTCAGCTGCGTATAGCAATATCCGCGAATATACGGGGTATTCATAATGGCTTTGGTGATGCTTTCATAACGTCTTAAGAATTCTTTTTCGTCTTTGACCTTCCCGTTGTATCCCCATCCCTCTTCTTCCGTTTCCATGGCGATTCCGCCGTATTCCGTAATCAGAACCGGTTGTCCGTCGTACTCCTCTCCTTCGCAGTAGATCATTCGGCTGCCGGCGGATTTGCTCAGGATGGCGTCTCGATCCTCGTATTTAACCAGGAAACCTTCACCGGATGCCATGTAGTCGTGCACGGCACAAATGTCGCCGTATATTTGCTCCCATCCGTCGTTTGTGCTAATCAAGCGAGTTTGATCCAGCGAACGAATCGTAAAGTACAAAGCTATGGCGAATTCCTGCTGCCTTTGGTCGCTATAAATGTTTCGTACGCCCCAGGATTCGTTTAGAGGAACCCAGGTTACGATACAAGGATGGTTGTAGTCTCTTTTAATGAATTCTTTTGTTTCATATAAAAGATTATCCACTTCTTCGTCGTTGAAATCGTAAGCGGAGGGCACCTCGCCCCAGACCAAAAGCCCTAATTTATCCGCCCAGTAGTAATACCGAGGATCTTCGATTTTTTGATGCTTTCTGGCGCCGTTAAAGCCCATCCGCTTCGTGTATTCGATATCCTTTCGAATCGCCTCATCGCTAGGAGGCGTTAGCAAGCTTTCCTTCCAATAGCCTTGGTCCAATATCAGCCTTTGGTAATAAACGCGGTTGTTCAAAAGAATCATATCCCCTTGAACGGATATTTTCCTCATACCGAAATAACTCTTTACCTCATCCAACAGTATGCCGTCCTTCCACAATTTCAGATTCACATCGTAAAGGTTCGGCCTATCCGGAGTCCAATGGTGAATTTCATCGATATTGTCTTCTTCCCGTATATCGAGGGTGACGGCGGATATTCTGCCTTTCAGTCGATGAACGGATCGATTGACAGGCTTTCCTTTATAGCTGACCTCGATTTCCAAATCCGCCTCGTAGGGGAAACGATCCAAATAGATTTCCGTTTTTACGTCTTTACGGTCAATATCCGGTGTAAATTTCACTCGATCGATAAATACCTCTCCTACCGCTTCCAGCCATACGGTCTGCCAGATCCCGGATGTCGGAATATACCAGCATCGGTCCGGTTTTTCCTTCCAATACTGTTTTCCTCTCGGTTGTACGCACTCAAATCGGTCCGTAACCTTCACCGTCAAAATATTTTCTTTTTTCTTTACAAACTCGGTGATATCAACCTTAAAGGGAACATAGCCTCCCCGATGAACGCAAACAAGCTGTCCGTTCACCCAAACCTTCGCTTCGTAATCGACGGCACCGAAATGCAAAAGAATTCTTTTGCCTCGAAAGGCTTCCGGCAGGGTAATCGTACGGCGGTACCACATAATCTCGTGCATATTCGTATCGTGAACCATGCTCATTTCGCTCTGGTAGCAAAAAGGCACCGTGATTTTCTTGTCGAACACAACGGGCTTTTTATACCAGCCTTCTTTTTCTCCTCGATCTT
>JAAYHZ010000200.1 GCA_012744235.1 Clostridiaceae bacterium | reverse complement strand
TTATTAGGCAAAAGGTAAAAAACACATGAAAACTACCTCGATTTGATTTCGAATCGAGGTAGCTGATACCCAAATTCGGGACGTATATCGCAATTGAATACCGTAAATTGGATTTTATTATGTCATTAGTGTAATTTTACGAGTGTAAGAATGAGCTTTTTGCAGTAGAATCATATGTTAAATTCCTAAAATGTGAATAAAATATATTCAATAATACTTCCTCGGAAGCGATAAAAAAATTGGGATCCGAATTCATTGAACCGAATAATATTTGCTTTCTTTATTTCTACTACGGCAGTAACATCGGTTCACCGGATTCGAAAATAGATTGAATCATTTTATTGCATGAATCCAACAAGGCTTGGGTATATGGTATTTTTGAAAGTTCGTCTCTGACATCGTCGGAGCTATTTCATAAAACGGCGGAATGAATGTACGGTTCGTTATATTTCTATATGACGTACCGATATCGAATCCTTTATTGCCGCACAAGAATGCTTTATTTGAAAAGTTTGCAACAAGGTTGTAAAAACCGTAAATCGTATTGTTCTTTTCCGGAACGATGGTTCCATCCTCGGAGTACCTGTAATGCTTTATCGTCGCCACCCCGAACTGCATATAATAAGATCCGGCAAGCTACTTCCGTTGTGCAGCAGAACTTTATCCGTGTCCTCCATACCCGTACCGTCCGCGTATATACCCTGCAAAATATTATACAAAGTATCAAAGTCATGAATATATTCGATATTATACTGCTCTAAGAATTCATTTTTAACAAATAAGGCAGGGGCGTAAATATCGGGCATCCCGGCATAGATAGCATATATTTTGTCTTCTATTGTGCACAGCCTCTTAATTTGCGGATATCGTTCAAAATTAAGAATAGCTTCCGGACAGAATTGCGCCAAATAGGGTGAAAGGTCCATATATATTCCGTCATCAAGATACTTCCTGCCCTAAAAATCATCCGCAACGGATCGCGATTGAATTTGCAAGAATTTTTTTGGAAATACAAGATCAAAGCTCCGACCGGATGCTATCTCTACTGCATAACTGTTCCGATTTATAGTATCCCGGCACTTTGCAATACGAATTTCAAAGCCCAACTCGTCCTTGCATAATTGAGAAAGCTTCGCCAGGTTTATCGGCATGTTATCTAAGGGTTGCGTTAAAACGCCCCAATTATATCCGAAAATCAGGATATCCAAAGGCTCCTGATTAAACCGAACCACCTCGTCATCCTGTATTGTGACTGTTGAATAAGCTCCGGATTATCTTTTATACCGTTTTGATTTTGACTGCATGACATCGTCATAAATACGGCGAATAAAATTATGTAATAACCCGTGGTCTTGCTTTTTTTCATTGCCTTTCGCCTCAATACGGTCTATCTGACGTTTTGATATCATTCTCCTCGTAGCTCTTTCAACCTTAATTTTCTATGTTTTGCAGTATTATAGTAATTAAAATATAAAGTAGATTGTTAAGAATCATTTTTACAACAAAAAAAGAAGCGAGTCCGTTATACGCCCAGACCGGTACAAGAAATAATTTTTTAAAAACAAGGAGGTCGGATCTTACTTCGATCCGGCCTCCTCGCTTCGCTTGAATAATTGTATGATATTTTCAGGGCCTTCCAAAATGTCCTTCCCTATATAAAGGGTGTAATCGTCCTTGGTCTTTATACTCCATTTCACCAAGGATATTTTTCCATCGCATATTTCAATACCGGTTATCGCCCGCGGATGGACACAGCTTCCGTCGTTAAAGTACAACGGTTTTCCCTTTTTCGGAAAAGAAGGCCGATGGCTGTGACCGGCAATGATGGCGGATCCATCTTTTTTTTCGATCCATCGAATGATGTTTTGATCGTTTTTCTCTCTGCCTTCGTAGCTTTTACCGGGGCCGGTAGGATCCAT
>JAAYHZ010000199.1 GCA_012744235.1 Clostridiaceae bacterium | reverse complement strand
GGGCGGGCAAGACTACGCTGGTCAAGATGTTAACCGGTATCATTGCTCCTACGTCCGGCGAAATTTCCGTGCTCGGGTATTATCCGAACAAGTTAGAAAACGCCTTTAAGAAGCAATACGCCGTGGTGATGGGACAAAAGAGCGGGCTCTTTTTCGAACTGACGCCCGCCGATACCTTCCGCCTTTTTAAAGAGCTGTACGAAATTCCGGATGAGGAGTACAAAAGAAACGTGGACTATTTTACGAATCTTTTCGAGGTGTCGGAATTTTTAAACGTACAAGTGCGAACATTGTCTCTCGGAGAGAGGATGAAAATGGAGCTGATTGTTGCTTTGCTTCACAATCCGAAGGTTTTATTTCTCGACGAGCCCACCATCGGGCTTGACGCCGTGGCACAGCGGCAAATACGATCCTTTCTTCGCGAAGTCAACCGCGACAAAGGCACAACCATACTTTTAACCTCCCACTATATGGAGGACGTGCGCAGCCTTTGTCCGCGAAGCGTGGTCATAAACCACGGACAGAAAATCTATGACGGCCCCACCGATAAATTGTTCGAGGCTTATCAAACACACAAAAAGATCACGGTGGTGTTTGACAGCGAAACAAATTTCGTTGTACCCGACGGCGCCGAAGCCATCGAGATCAACACTCACAAAGCGATACTTATGGTTCCTCGTGAAAACAGCGGAAAAGTCATCGCATGCATCATGCGCGATTACAGCCTGCAGGACATTTCCGTCGAGGAAGAGGATATCGGTAAAGTGGTGGAACGCATCTACAACGAAGGAGGTACCCGCCCATGAGAAAATACCTTGCAGTGACAAGCACCCTTTTCAAAGCCCAACTCGTTTACCGGTTCGAGGTGGCGATGACCGCCGTTTCGTCCGTAGGGACGGTGCTGTTTGCGTGGGTTTTATGGGGTGCGGCCTTTTCCGAACGGACGGCCATCGGCGGATTCACATATCAAGACATGCTCTCCTATTATGTCATCAGCTCCTTTATCGTATCCATCGATAAATCCAATAACGTATGCTTTGAGGTTTCAAAAAAAATCCGCGGCGGCACGTTTTCCAAGTACATGACCATACCCGCCAATCCCCAACTGTACTTTTTATTCCAAAGCTTCGGTGTAAGCGCATATTATGCGCTATTCGCCCTTTTGTCGGCTCTGTTCAGCGTAGGGGCATTTGGCGTGAAGCTGTCGTTTTCATCGGACCCGGCTTCCGTTTTATGCGCAATCCTCTTGGTACCTTTGGGGATATCTTTTATGGTGTCTTTACGATACTTTATCGGCCTATTGACTTTCAAGTTTCAGGATATCGGTTTTTTCATACACGTCCAATCGGGGTCGGTAACGTTTATCACCGGATCCATCATACCGATTGTCCTGCTGCCGAAAACGGTGCAAAGCATCTTGCGTTTTCTTCCCTTTTCTCATGTCATTTACACCCCGGCAGCTCTTCTAACGGGACAAACGGATGCAACTGCCGGCTTTTCGGGACTTCTTGTTCTTTTAGGTTGGACGGCTATTATGGCGGTTATGAATAAGGCGGTATATAACCGGCTTCGAGTAAAGTTTGACGGGGTGGGCGTATGAGAAGAAATTTGCGGTTTATATTCCTTTTGTTAAAACTGAAGCTGACCCATATGATGGTCTTTCGATTGAGCTTTTTCGGAGGCTTTCTTGCGGACAGCATGCTGTTCTTAATACAGATATTGGCCTTCAATACCATTTACGGGCATATCGATACGATCGGTGATTGGAGCAAAGGACAAATGATGATCTTTATCGGGACATTCTCCATGCTGAACGGAATCAATATGCTGGTATATTTCTTTGGAGTCCTCGGCATTCCCGAAAAGATTGCAAGCGGAGAGCTTGACCACTATATTACCAAGCCGGTCAGTCCCCTGCTTCGCCTGACCTTTGAAAATTTCGACCCCGGTTCGGCGCCGCTGCTTTTGTTAAGCGGAGTTATTATTGCATACGGCGTTTCCCTTGAAGGCATAACGCTGACATTTCCGTTGGTTTTAGGCTATTCCTTGCTTGTGCTGCTGATGGCGGTTTTGTATTACGACATGGAGCTTATCTTAAGGACAATACCGTTTTTCACCGTAGCCGCCAATGCCATTACGGAGCTTGAGGGACCGCTTTTGGAGCTGAACTTCAAAATACCCGGCGTATTGTATAAAGGAGCGTTTAAGATCCTATTCTATTTCATACTGCCCTACGGAGTCATGGCAACCGTCCCTACGCAGTTCATCACCGGAACCTTAAGCCTTCCGGGATTATTGCAGGCCTTAGGCGTTGTAACGGTGTTTACCGTATTGGCCTTACGGTTTTGGAGGTTCGGGCTGAAGCACTATAAAAGCGCGAGCAGTTAAAAAGAAGGAGACATTCCGTTCCGTATTGCGGAATGCCTCCTTCTTTATTGCTCGTATCTTTCATCGACGGAAGGCGAGCGCTTTTTATCGGGTTATTTCTCTTTTGAAATAGTACCAGGTCCAGTAAACGGCTACAAGCTCCCATCCGTCTTCTCCGTATTCGTTAAGCCTTTCGTTGATCTTCTTTACGAAACCCCAAATATGAACATACATATATTCGTATCGCTTCATTCTTATCATCCTTTCTATTTTTGATTATTCGTTTTCTTTGTTTCCCGTAACTTTGACCGTAATCTTTCCGGTTGCTTTTTTACCTGCAATCTTTATTGCATATTCATCCGTTTCCGATACCGCTACGGTGAAAAGAAAAGACTCCAAATTGTTTCCCGTATACGGTTCGCTGCCGTTTTTACCGCTGATTGTAAGGTCGATTTCCCCTTTTTCACGGTCCACATCCACCCGGATTTCATCCCCTGCGTTAAGGGATAATTTGCACTCGTTATTCGAGCTCCAATCCTTAAACTCGATGAAGAATTCTTTTCCGTTGGGATTTTCAAGGATCAAGATGCTTCCCTTCGGGGCGGAGCAAGCCGTAAAAGCTATCATCACGGCGATCACCAACGGCAAGAGAAGAATCGTATTCTTTCCCTTTAATCTTTTATTTCGAATTCCGTAAAGCATGACAGTACCTCCTTCACAAATTTTGTCGACTCGTTTATCCACGGGCTATGGCCGGAATGTTCAAACCATACGATTTTTTTATCGGGTGCATCCAAAACCTCCGAGTATTCTTCCGCAAGGACGGTCGGTGCATTGACATCGTGGCGACCTAAGAAGAAATAGACGGGCACTTCAAGTTTCGTATAATCCTTCCGCAGATCAATCTCGTATAGCTGTTGATATACCCGGTTGAACGTGTAGACAATACCTCGGAAAAAGTTGATTTTATCAAGCAGCCCGTACTCGGAGGAGAAAAGGTCCCGAAGGGTGTTGTAGCCCGGGTTGTATATATCGGAGTTGCTCCCCATATATGCGCTGAGGTAATTTAAGTAAATAGCGCTTTTCCAAATCATGTCCTTTCCATAGTAGGGGGCTTCGCCGTTTGTCAAAAGCTTCTGCTCGACAGCCGTATCTCCTTTGGAGCGGGCGATTTCCAAAGCTTTCAAATAATCGATTCGTTCGGTCTCTGCAAATGCGACCATTTGCCCCGTTCCGATAAAGGCCCGGTAGGATTCGGGGTAACGATCTACCAAGAAGATTCCCAAGGCGCTGCCCCAAGATTCTCCCATAAGATAAATCTTGTTTTTCGAAAAACGTTCCTTTAAGTATTCCGTCAAAGCATGGCCGTCTTGGATATAGATTTCGGGCGTCATGTTTTTCGTTTTTGTAGCGTTATAGGACTTTCCGGATCCGGGCTGGTCCCAATTGACCACGACGAAATGCTTTTCCAACTCGGCCAGCTCGTGGCGTACCGCCGCCATTTGGGTCCCGCCGGGGCCGCCCGCCAAAAAGAGCAGAACCGGCGCGTTCTTATCCGTTCCTCTAATGCTGATCCATTGCTTTCTGCCGTTTAGCTCAAGCTTCACAAGCTCCGAAATGCCGTTCTCCGTATCGATAGGCGGAGTGGAAGCAATCGCCTGCGAAAGCGCAATCAGCCCCATAATCAATACCGACGCTACGGCAAAAAATACTACCGATTTTTTTAAGCGAGCACTTAGCTTGGGATTCGTTCTTTTTTGTAAGCTTGCCAAGATATATGAAGCCGACAGAAACAGAAATCTAGCCAATGCGACGGCCAATAAAACGACGAAGATTAAAAACATAATAAATATGAACATTGTAAACCTCCTACTTTTTAATGTATATACTCTCGAGAGCGTTGCCCATCACCGGAATATCGGTAATGCGGCTATCTCTAAGGATGAAATTGTTCTGTTTCATTAAGCGTTTAATAATGTTAATTTTCTCCGCCTCGTTCAGCGGTTCTCGGAAAACAAATACGCCTCCGACTTTAAGAGCCCTTGCCAATGCGGGAATTACCTTTTCCAATTCGCTTTCCGAAATGTCGTGCAATACAAAGTGGCTATACACCGTATCCAAGCTTCCGGCGGCAAGCATGGTCGCTTCTCCCTGTATAAAGACGATGTTTTCAAAGCCCCGCAGGGTCTTGCGGCAAGCGTTTAACCACCGGCTCGAAATGTCCAGACAGATTAAATGCCCTAAAGGCAGCCTTTTTGCGACATAGTACGCAACCGTTCCCATTCCGCACCCGAAATCAAGGACTCGTTCTCCGCCCTTGAGGGGAAGCCGGTCCGCAAAGGAGCGATAGACCGATTTACCGTAAAAGTAAAACGCAAGTCTCGTTAATAAAATTTCGAGTCGGCTCGGTTCATATTTCAAAGCTCATCACCTCACTAAAAAAATCAGCCGTATTTCAAGTTCATTGCCATCTTAGCAACGGAACCTGTCATACGGCTGATAGAAACCTTAAATTTATCTTAAATCGAAGGAATGAATATTCGGAAGGTGCTGCCTTTTTTCTCGGTCGGAAGAAGTAGCAAATCTCCCCCGTGGGCTTGGGCTATTTTTTTCGCAATGGAAAGCCCCAATCCGCTGCCCCCGGTTTCGGAATTACGAGAATCGTCGACTCGGACAAAGGGCTTGAATATATTCTCCGCAAGATCCGGAGGGATTCCGATCCCGTCGTCGCTAAAATCAATTGCGATTTGACGGTTTTCCGTTTTTAAGCTTACGGTAATCCGTGTTCCCTTCGGATTGTAGCGCATGGCGTTGCTCGCAAGATTTTGAAGGATGCGGCCAAATCGGCCGGTGTCTAACATTGCATAAACGCTGTCCTCGGGGATATCGAAATCGTATTCGAATCCTTCCTTCTCCAGCTGCGGCACAAGCTCGCCGCATATTTGCCGGATATATTCGCAGATATCCGTTCGTGTCGGTTTCAGCGAAAAATCCGGGCTGTCCATTTGGGAAAGCTCGAACAGCTCGGTAAGAAGCCGGTTGGCTCTTCTGCTGTTATTTAAAATAACCTCCAGGTAATCATTGCGCTCCTTTGGGGTCATATCTTCTTTTTTCATAAGAAGCTCCGCATAGCCTTGTATGCCGGACATGGGATTTTTAAGATCATGGGAGATGTCGAGAATCAATCGCTTCCGATCCTCCTCCGACTTTTTACGCAAGGAAATCTCATGCTCGATCCGGGCGGCCATATCGTTAAAGGTGTCCTGAAGCTCGGCAAACTCATTCTTAAGGCGCAAATCCACCCTTGCCGAATAATCGCCCTCCCGTAATAGCCTTGTACCGTCCCGCAGCTTGCGTAAAGGTATGAGGATGCTTGATGCCGTGATCCTCGAATAGATCAAGGCAAACAGTGCTAGAATGGCAAGATAACAAAGCACCGTAAAAAGCATAACTCCTCCCGCCCTCAGGAAATCTCCGGTGGCGGCTTCCTTGTTATACGTTAAGCTAAGGTCCAGCCGAAGGGAGGTAGGAAAAGTCACGATCAGCCAAAACTCCCCTTCCGGACTGTAAAGAATGTCGTAATGGTAGGGCTTGTTTTTACTTTCCGTTAAAAAAGCCGTAAATTCACCGGCCGTCAGCTTGTCTTTTCCGATGGTATCCAGACCTTTTGAATAAACCACACGGTACTCCTTGTCCACAACCTGTACACCGCCGCCGTTTTGCACGACTCCGGATGCGTCGATAAGGTTATAATCGGCTTGGAGAAGAGAGCTTGCAGGATACCGGTTTTTAACCAACGAATCCGCAATCAACCCGCTGGCAAAGGACAGTAGCATAAATGCCAACACCGTATCCAGTATCGTCAGCAAGAATATGACCAAGAAATTTTGAAGAAATTGTCGGGACAGTTTTCTATTCATTTTATTCACCGGTGTAATGGAGCTTGTACCCGATACCGCGCACGGTTTTCAGATACTTCGGTTTTTGCGGGTCGTCCTCAATACGGTTACGGATTCGGCTGATGTGCACCATGATGGTATTGTCGTCAAAATAGAAATCCTCGTCCCATACCGCTTGGTAAAGCTGTCGTTTTGTAAACACCCTCTCCGGATGCTCCATAAAGTAAAGAAGCAGCTTGTATTCCTTTGCGCCAAGCTCAAGGAGATTTCCGTCCTTGTAGGCGCAGCATTTTTCTTTGTCCACGGATAAATTTCCGTATGTAATGAGGGCATCGGATTTGCTTTTCGGGGAAAGATACTCGTTGCTTCTTCTTAGCTGCGCTCCCACACGAGCCGTCAATTCGGCAATGGAAAAGGGCTTGACAAGATAGTCGTCCGCACCCAATCCCAGTCCTAAAACCTTGTCAAATTCGTCCCCTCTTGCGGTCAAGAAGATCACCGGGAGTGTGCTGTGTTCCCGTATTTTACGAAGAAGGCTGAATCCGTCCATCACCGGCATCATCACGTCAAGGATGGCCAAATGAACCTCCCGCGTCTGCAGGATCTCCCACGCCTCCTTGCCGTTTTTAGCCGTCAAGACGGTATATCCGTTTTCCTCCAGACTTAATTTTACCAAGTTTCGAATGTCGTTCTCGTCGTCCGCCACCAAAATATTCATAAAACGTTGGGCACCTCCCGCTTGAATGAAACAATTTCATTTTACATGAACCTTAAAAAGCACTCAACACTTTATATCCCGGAAGCCGGGAATTCTTAAGAAGAAGGATCTCTCGGACCCGTCACTTTAAGTATTCGTCAAAAAAAGCGAGGCTTTTTCGGTTTATGATTTCTAACGTCTCGTATCCGTTTTTTTCATACCTTCCGCCGAGGAGCGCGCATAAGATCGGTGATGTTCGAACCAAATCCGTCAATGTATAATGGTTGCTGCCTTGGATATACGTAAAACGGACATTTTCGCCGTTATACAAATAATTTTTATTCTGCACGTACTTGTTGTCGGAGCCGATAAGAGAATAACCGCTGTCGCTGTAAATGTTCAGTACGGCACAAGGGTACGGGTCCGTATTCCATGTAAACCGGTCTGTGTCAACCCCCGTAATGTCGCACATAAAGGGAGATTCTAAGGCCATTACCGCATTAAAGTCCTCTCTTTGCCTTGCAACGCCAAGGGCGGCGGAGCCGCCTAAGGAATGCCCGGCAACACCGATTCGATTTTTATCGATTAAAGAATAAAAAGACGGGCTGTCACTCGAGGCTTTTTCTATAAAACAGTCGATCACAAAAGAAATATCATCGGTGCGAAGCTTCATCCACTTTTGAAAGCATGCAAAAGAGTTTTCAATATCCCGGTAAGAATCCTCCCCCGTCAATTCTTTCATATACCCGGGGTCGATCGGGATTTTCTTTCCGTCGATTTTCGTCCGCAGCGCATGGTAGGTATGGTCAATGCCGACAACCACATAACCGTGGCTTGCAAGCTCTTTGTATAAAGAAAGATTGCTCGTTTTCGTGGAAATACCGCCGTGGGAAAATACAACCAAAGGACAAGAGCTTCGGGGAACGGCGTTGTTCGTCGGATAATATACAAGGACGGATAATTTCCGAGGACCGCCGTCGTTTCCATACTCCTCCATACGCGATGTATCCGTCAATTCCAATACGCAAGAAGCGTAAGGGTTGTCACCCGTTACGGGAATGCTGTTCAAATTGGGAAACAATACGACGGCCGATATTAGAAAAACGCCCACCGTTATGGCAATACCATGAACGGCTCTTTCGAACCGAGCTTTTTTGTTTTTCCTTCGCATTACGGATCGTACCGTAAAAACGATGAGAATAACCGATACCGCAAGCAAGATGTAGTTATATAACGCCATGAAACCTCTTTCTTTCGCCGGTTCACATCATACGGAAGGAATTCTATTCTTTTTTTCGATGTCTTTACCGCGATATTCTAATTATCTAAAATCTTAATCAATTCGATTTCATCCCTGATAGGTATCCCGTCATTGCCGATGATTGCCAACGATTCCGAAGTGCAACCTTTTCCGTTTCCTTAACCAAAGACGAACCGATCCCCTTTCCTTCCTCCAAGCTATTTAATGAAATGATCTCGTATTCGTCTTCACAAATAACGTATGTAATCAAGCCGATTAATTCGTCCTTCTTCATTTACCGCTGCAACACCCTGCAATTTGCTGCACGTAAACGCCGCTTGATATAACCATCAGGGGACTTCCCCAATGCTTTGTAAAAAACTCCGTAATCGTATCCTTCGGAAGATCTTCCGTTGAATAAAGGTTCATCATTGACACCTCGTTTTCTAATGAAGCTTTGTTACGATTATTGAATTTAAAAAGAAAGCCCGGCTTTACCGGAGTAAGTATAGCATAAAATCGGGCAGCTTCCGTTTTCCTATGGAAATTTATTTTTGTTTTTTTATCATCCTTGTTATTCTTTTTGCCGTTCAAGTAGCGGTTTTCCGTCTTTATCCGCCCCCAAGTCTGCTATCGTCGTAAACTTTTTGGAAGCGATCATTTTCTCTAAATGCCATATACACCCTCCGAAAATTAGAGTTTGAGCAGCTTCTCCGTATACGATCCGGACTTCTGCTTTTTATACAATTCCATAATACCATTTCTTTTTCATAGAATTGTTATAAAAAAAGTTAATTTTCATCTATTGACATTTTGCGAAATCGTAATAATATATTATCAAGGAGTTAGTTAAGGCTAACCCACGAGGACAACAAGGAAACAATGGATAGGAGTAATATATGCCGTTAACATTTGCCGGGACGGATGAAAAAAGAACGATAAAAAAAGTAGGCGGAAAAGACGATACCAAACGCTTCTTAGGATACTTGGGGTTTGTAGAAGGAGCGGAGGTTACCGTACTTTCCGGCATCAACGTAAAATCGGATTGTCAATATCAAAGAGTCCCGTATTGCCGTCAGTAAGGATATGGCATGCAAAATTATAGTTTGACTATTGTTAAGGAGATGAGTATCTTGCAAACATTAAATGATGTTGCTGTCGGTAAAAACGTCGTTGTGAAAAAGCTTCACGGCGAAGGAGCGCTCAAAAGAAGAATAATGGATATGGGCATAACAAAAGGCGTAGCCATACATGTAAAAAGAGTGGCTCCTTTGGGCGACCCGATCGAAGTTATGATTCGCGGCTACGATCTTTCCATACGGAAGGAAGACGCCAAAATGATTGAGGTTGAGCATATCGATTAATACGGATACATAAAAACTTGATTAGGGGATCTTGACCCTATTTTTTCTAAATTCGTGTTAGCCTAGACTAACCATAAAACAAGACAGGGGGTATCAAAAGAATGACGATAAAAATTGCACTCGCCGGTAATCCTAACAGCGGTAAGACCACGTTATTTAATGCGCTTACCGGATCCAACCAGTTTGTCGGGAACTGGCCGGGCGTAACGGTGGAAAAGAAAGAAGGAAGATTGAAAAAGGACAAGGACGTAATTGTCGTCGATCTTCCGGGAATATATTCTTTGTCACCGTATTCTTTGGAAGAGGTTATTGCAAGAAACTTTTTAGTAAGCGAAAGACCGGATGTCATCATCAATATCGTCGACGGTACAAATATTGAAAGAAATTTGTATCTTACGACCCAGCTTACGGAAATCGGGATACCCGTAGTCGTTGCCATCAATTTAATGGACGTTGTCGAAAAGGCCGGCGATAAGATCAACGTTTCGGCTTTATCCAAGCAATTAGGCTGCAAAGTCGTTGGCATTTCGGCATTGAAGGGTACCGGCGTAGAGGAGGTCGCCAAAGCCGCCATCGATGCGGCAAAGTCGAGCACAAAGCCCGTGCATCGATTCTCCGATGAGGTGGAGCAGTCCCTTGCCGGAATTCAGGAGGTCCTCCCCCTTCCCGAAGGACAAGAACGTTTTTTTGCCGTTAAATTGTTTGAACGGGACAAAAAAGCCATTGAAAGCCTTCAAGTTAACCGAGAACAGCTTTCAAAAATCGAAGCCTACATACAAAAATGCGAAAAGAATATGGACGACGATGCGGAAAGCATCATCATCAACGAGCGTTATTCGTACATTACTTCCATTATCGACAGTTGTTATACAAAAAACAATAAAGGAAAGCTTTCGACCACCGACAAGATCGACCGGGTCGTAACGAACAAATGGCTGGCCTTACCCATTTTCGCCATGGTCATGTTTTTAGTGTACTTCATATCCGTAACGACGGTAGGATCTTACGCCACCGACTGGGCTAACGACGGTTTATTCGGGGACGGTTGGTTCCTGTTCGGAAAAGGCTCCGCATCATATGAAGAAGCCGTCGGCGAATACAACAGGTCGGCGGCGATATTGGAAGCCTTTGAAACGGCGGCGGAAGAAGCGGGTATCGAGCCTGCAGAAGCGACCGGCCTTGTAGCTTATGCCGAGATTTATGACGAAGAAGGAAATTGGGAAGAAACCGTCACCGTCAACTACGATACGTATTCGCAAATAGGGAAAATCGAGGAGCCGGATCCTACGGAATACGGTACCCGGGTACCGGGTGTCCCCGTTTTGGTAGGCAATTTCTTGGAAAAGGTCCGGACCGCAGAATGGCTCCAAAGCTTAATACTTGACGGTATCATAGCCGGCGTAGGTGCCGTATTGGGTTTCGTTCCGCAAATGCTGGTGTTGTTCCTCCTGTTGGCATTTTTGGAATCATGCGGTTACATGGCACGTATCGCCTTCATTCTGGACCGGGTTTTCAAAAAATTCGGCTTGTCGGGAAAATCCTTTATTCCCATATTGGTCGGTACCGGCTGCGGCGTCCCGGGAATCATGGCATCTCGTACCATTGAAAGCGACCGCGATCGTAAGATGACCATCATTACGACTACCTTCATACCCTGCGGAGCCAAGCTTCCGATTATCGCCCTGATTGCAGGCGCCATGTTCAATGGTGCATGGTGGGTTGCTCCCAGTGCCTATTTTGTCGGTATAGCCGCCATTATCCTGTCCGGGATTGTTTTAAAGAAAACGAAGCTGTTTGCAGGAGACCCGTCTCCGTTTGTTATGGAGCTGCCCGCTTACCGATTGCCCACCGTATCCAATCTTTTAAGAAGCACATGGGAACGTGGCCGGTCCTTTATTAAAAAGGCCGGTACCGTTATTTTAACGGCAACCGTTTTCGTATGGGTATTGTCAAACTTTGGATTCGATGAAAACGGATTCGGGCAGGTAGAAATGGACAAAAGCTTGCTTGCCGCATTCGGCAATCTCCTTGCTCCCTTGTTTGCACCCTTGGGTTGGAGCCATTGGCAAGGCGCCGTTGCCACATTGACCGGCCTGATTGCAAAAGAAAACGTCGTCGGAACCTTGGGTGTTCTGTTCGGCGGATATGAAGAGGTCGCCGCGAACGGACGGCAAGTATGGGTGCATATGAGAGACATATTTACACCCCTTGCCGCATACTCCTATCTCGTATTTAACTTGCTTTGCGCTCCGTGCTTCGCCGCTATCGGCGCCATCAAGCGTGAAATGAACAACGGGAAATGGACGATCTTTGCCATAACCTACCAGTGTACCTTTGCTTATGCGGTGTCCTTTATGATATATAACATCGGCAGCTTCATTTCGACAGGAGTCTTCGGTTTGGGTACCGCAATCGCATTTACCGTTTTGGCCGTATTCCTATATCTTTTAATTCGGCCGCAAACAACCTCAAGGAAGGCCGTGCAAAAGGCCGTTGCCAATGCTTAAAGAATGTGAGGGAAAGAATATGATCGAATTTTTGAAAAACAATCTGTCCACGATAATCATCAGCGGAATACTCTTGGCGATCGTTGTAGCCGTCATCATCAAGAAGGTTCGCGATAGCAGAGCGGGAAAAGGATCCTGCGGGTGCAGCTGCAGCTCCTGCGGAGCCGCTTCCATATGCCATTCGAAAAAGTAGAAAACGATGGGGAGAAAAAAGGCAGCCGCATGTAAAATCGATGCGCTGCCTTTTTGATTTCATTCCTGCTCTCTACTATATCCTTCATCCTCCTCGGTCGGGTCCGTCATAAAGCCCCATTGCACTCCGTATTTATCAATGAATTGTACGGCAAGAGGGCTATACGGCAGTGCTTCCAAAGGATCTACGGTGATACTTCCTTCTTTCATTTTTTCATAGCAAGAAAGCAAATCATCCTTATTCTTAAACGTAACAACCAAATGAATGGCAATATCCGTCGACGTGTCTTTTTTGCCGAATCGGTCGTTAAGATAGACCCTTTGGCCGTGGATATGCATGACCGCATGGGCAATTTCATTTTCATTAGGACGATCCATCGAGTCATAATCCTTTCGGAAAATAACGGTGTCCGCTTTCACATTAAAAGCATTTTCATAAAATGAAAGGGCTTCTTTGCAATTACCCCTAAAGTGCAAATGCGGTATCAGCATAAGGTTCTCCCCCTATTGTATATGTTCTATCATTTTCATTCCTTGTTTCATTCATTTTTCTGACAGGCAGGGCATATAAAGGAGGCGGTGCTGCCGGTCTTTATGGAAACAATCGTCTCGCCGCAAACGGGACAGGGCTTGTTTTCTTTGTATCCCACAAGGAAATCCTCTGTCGTATAGCCCCCCTTTTCCCCGAAGAAATCGCTTTCATAGGCGAAGGTTCCTTTTTCCCTTGATAAGTTCAATACATCCGTGATGCCGTTATACAATAACTCGATTTCTTCCTCGTTCATGTCCGATATTTTCTTTAGAGGATGCAAACGAGCTTTAAATAAAATGTCATGCATATACATATTGCCGATGCCGCTGACATTCTTTTGGTCCATCAAAAAAGCTTTAATCCGAGTCTTTTTACCTTTTAAAAGGGATGAAAAATATTCAAACGTAAATTTTTCGTCAAAGGGATCAAGCGCAATGTCCTTTGTGTTCGGTTCCGTTGCCAATTCGTTCTCCGAGACGAGCAAGAATTTCCCGAACCACCAAAAGCGAGCCGTATAACCGCTTCCGTCGGTGAAGACCATTTTTACTTGGTACTTTTCTCCATGGTCCTTTTCGTTTTCGAAATACAAAACATCGGCACCCATACCCAATGACAAAAGGATGTTTTCACCGTTATGGAGC
>JAAYHZ010000198.1 GCA_012744235.1 Clostridiaceae bacterium | reverse complement strand
TTTCAACTGCTTTTTCTGCTTATAGGACTTGCGATATGTTTTGAAATTAACCGTATGCCCTAAATACTCCTGCCTTGAAAGCATATGAACGATAGTGCTATCTCGCCAAATATAATCATCATCACGACCTCTGTTGTCCGGAACATTAATACCATTACTTTTTGCATGAGCAGTAGGATTCGTAATTCCACGCTTAGTGAATTCCTTGGCTATCTGTGAAGGACCATACCCTTGCATACATAAGTGAAATGCCTCACGCACAACTTTAGCTGCTTCTTCATCAACAATCCAATGGGTTTTATCTGTAGGTAAATTTGGGGTTGAACTACTCCGAGTTTATGATGTGCTTTTTGGGGAATAGCATTTATCTTTCAATTAGTAATAATAACAAAGATGGGATATGCATGTAGCATCCGGTTATTCGATAAAGAGAGATGCCATGATCGTTTTCCTTTATTTCGACCGGGATGTTTTCAAGAACTTTCATTACATCATTTTCAGTAAGCTTAGATTTTTCTGCGATATCTGCAAGGGAAACATACACATTAAAATCATGTACTGTTAAATCATATAATGCATATAAAACTTTTAATACATTTCTATCGCACAATCTTTCTAAAGATAGATATAAATCGCGTATTTGTGCCGGTGTCGGTGACTGATATGACGCACCATCAGAAATAAATACTCCGTTTCCGGTAAATACTGTTGTACCCTCAGGTTCTGAGCATGCAGAAAAACCCCATCGGTATGGCTGATCTTCTAATCCGTGATTTTTATCTGTATCCCATGGAATATAGCTTTTGTAGCCTCGAGTACAGGCAACCTCATGTAATAGAATTCCTAAGCGAAAAGCATTATGAAACGCTGTTTCAGCAGGGGCAGCTTGAAATAGAGACTTTATTTTTAAATAAACATTTTCAAAGGTATCTACCTTTCTGTACCCCATTAGTTCATCAATGCTAACCCCAAATAGTTTAGCAAGTTCAGGTAGAAGTTGAATATCAGGACAGCATTGAGATGCCTCCCATTTGGATACTGCTTGATTGGTCACCCCAAGTGCATTTGCCAATTCTTCTTGAGTCATATTTTTCTGACGGCGAAGAAAGGCTATTTGTTCATTTAATTTAATTCCTTCCATATTGATCTCCTTGTACTTATTCTGTAGCAGCTACAACTTTATTATAAGACTTAGATATTTAAACTCAATAACTCATTGGTTTGAATATACATAAAATCATCCAACTTAAGGTTGGATGAAAGCCTAGGATGTATAGGGATTTTTCGATTTACAATAATTCTATGGATTGCTATCAAGGTCTTGACTTTTAAATTTCTTAGTAATCAAAAGCGAATACGCTATTCTTCTTAATTAATATGATATTTACGTTATTGAAATCAGAATAGAAGAGTAGTAAACCGTGCTTGGCTTTTGGGTAGAGATATAAATTTGGAGGGTGATAATTGATTTACCCTTTGCTATTTAGTTGATTTATGATTACAGCCGGTGTAAACCAGCTGTATATTTTACAGTGCAGTCTTTATTGTTAATCCTCCGCTTGAAGAGAGCGATTAACAATTTACATATTTTCATTAATCCCTAAGTCCGGCAGCCTTTACGGTCTGCCTTTTTTCAAGCCGGTTACGATTTTGCTTCCTACGGCGGAGGCGGCGTACATCAAGGCTCCTAAAAGGACGATCACGGCCCCCGAGGGTACATTCAGAAGATAGGACAAGGCCAAGCCTCCCAAACACATGACCATGCCGCATAAAGCGGCGTAAATCATCATCCGATTGAATTTAAACGTAAAAATCCGAACGATGGAGGCGGGTATCGTTAAAAGGGCAATGACCAAAATGATTCCGACGACTCGGATCAGTACCGTAACGGACAGGGCGATGAAAACATACAGCACATAGTCCGCCAGATCGGTAGGAATACCGTTTAACCGAGCGAATTCCTTGTCGAATAAATAGGTTTTCAAGGGTTGGAAAAAGGGTATCAAAAAAGCGAACAAAATGACGATTAAAATGCCGGTCATCCAAAGGTCGGTTTTCGAAACGGTTAAGATGTCTCCGAAAAGATACGAATCCAAGGAGGGAGGATATCCGGGCGTCAAAGAAACGAATAAAATCCCTAACGACATTCCCAAAGGCCACACCATGCCGGCAAGGGTATCCTCATTGGTTTTGACGTTGTGATTGGTATATGCCATACCGAAAGCGGACAGCAAAGCGGTAAACATAGCCCCGATTATGGGTTCGATTCCGATTAAGTAGCCTAATCCCACACCGCCGAAGCAGGCATGGGAAATGCCTCCCGCCATCATCACCAATTTCTTTTCCACGATAACGGTACCTATGATACCGCAGACGATGCTGGCCAATACGGCGCTTAGGATCGCATTTTGCATAAAGGTATATTTCAATACGGCGTCAAGCATGGTTGTGCTCCTCGTGTTTCGGTAAAATTAGTCGGGGTATATTTCCGTGAGAAATGAGCTCGATAGGAGATCCGTAGACCTTTTCCAGTTCTTCTCCGTTCATTTCGCTTTTATCGTGGTGATACACGTGTTTATTCACGCACAGCAGCGTTTTGAAATACGAAGAAATGATGGACGTATTATGAGAGACCATAATAACGGTCTTCTCTTTGTTCAATTCCTTCAATAGGTCGTAGATCTCGATTTCGGATTTTGCATCGATATTGGAAACGGGCTCGTCCAATATGAGGATGGGGGGATCCGCCACCACCGCACGGGCGATCATCACCTTCTGAAGCTGTCCTCCGGACAAGCTGTTAATTCTTCTGTCCTTTAAATGCTCAATCCCTAACTTCGCCATGGCTTCACAAGCCAATTTTTGATCTTGCCGATTGAATCTTACGTAGGGAAATGCTTTCTTGGTCAAAAGCCCCATCAAGACCGTCTCTTCCACGCTGACCGGAAAATCTTTTCCGAAGGTGGTAAACTGAGGCACATAGCCGAAGGGATTTTTATGGTCCGTTCGTATATCCACGGTACCGGTTTCCGGCTTTTTTAAGCCCAACAGGATTTTGATCAAGGTGCTTTTTCCCCCGCCGTTGGGTCCGATGATCCCGGTAAAATCCTTTTCTTCGATTTCAAAATTC
Organism: Clostridiaceae bacterium; assembly: GCA_012744235.1. Taxonomy (GTDB): domain Bacteria; phylum Bacillota; class Clostridia; order JAAYHZ01; family JAAYHZ01; genus JAAYHZ01. The sequence goes on along the minus strand of JAAYHZ010000198.1, from coordinate 1,561 downwards.
ACGTTCTCCAAGGCGCAAAAGTCTCCGTACCATGCGGAAACGTTTTTTACTTTTATAATCTTCATTTTGATCCTTCGCTTTCTAACAAGGCATCGGCAATGTCGATCAGGTTTTGGGGAAAGCTTGAGGATAAAGGATCGATCATCCTTGTTTTCCCTCCGATCTCCGACGCCACTATTTCCGCTTGTTTCTTATCGTGCTCCGCTTGGTAGAAAACCGTTTTGATTCCTTTGCTTTTTGCGTAATCCACCACATCTCCCAGTTGCTTGATGGAGGCTTCCTTACCGTGCTCCTCTACGGCAATCATGGTCAGCCCATACTCGTCGGCAAAATACCCTAATGCGGGATGGTAGATGATAAATTCCTTACTCTTTAGCTTTTCAATGGTCTCTCGTATCGTTTCATCCGTTTCGTCCAAAAGCTTTTGAAAATCCTCCGCATTGCGCCGGTAGTCGGAGGCATGGTCCGGGTCGATGCGAATTAGCCGTTCTTTGATGACATCCGTCATGATCTTCACCCTTTTGATAGACAGCCAAACATGGGGATCCCGTTCTCCTTCGACGGTCAAATCGGGATAGGATTTGGCCGCTTCTTCATGAAGGTTTATAATCGTCAAATCCCGATTCAATTGAAGGGCCTTCGGTTTGATATTCGCTTCTTCCGCCGGAACACCTAAGGAAAAATAGAGAAGGGAGTCTTCCAAAGAGCTTAAGATTCCGGGAGAAGGCTCGTAGCTTTCGGGACTGCTCCCCGGAGGAATGAGGGTGACGATTTGTACATGGTCTTGTGCGATCGCCTCCACCACGGACTTTAACGGAGGTATGGAAACGGCTACCGTGATCTTATCCGTATCTTCCGTCGTTTTTTGGCATCCGAAAAAAAAGACCATAGCTACAAACGTTATGAACATCAAAAACCCTTTCGTTTTTCTTAATGGCATCATCCTTGTCATTTCTCCCTTACCGAATTTTTCGGTCTCTTCTTGTTTCGTGTCTTACCATTATAATTCGCAATGAAGTATATGTCAATTATTTCATATTTTTATAGCCCCCATCCTCTCTCTGCAATTCCCTTTTCCCGAAGATCAAATAAAAACGATATGCTTTTACACATACCGTTTTTAATCCTATTATTCATTGTCTCACATACACGTTTCGGCTATTCCGCCGCTTCCGTATCTTCGGTCTTCGTATCTTCCGTATCTACCGTATCCTCCGTGCCGAGGACGAGAACGGAAGCGATTACATGGTCTTCCGGCGTTTCGATGACAACGCTAGGTATTTTCTCAAGATCCTTTACCAAAATAACGTCTCCCGCCTGAAGACCGGACACATCCATTGTATATTTTTCCGGAATATCGGAAAGAGGGCCCTTTACCTTAATATGAGGCAAATCGATTTGTAAGAACAGTTTGCGATTTTCCAATGCACTTCTTCCGGTGGGCACAAAGGGCACTTCCATTGTCACTTCTTCGTTTGCTGCGGCAACTTGAATCTGAAGATGCTGAATATCACCTCGAACCGGGTCCGTTTTCACCTCTTTCAATACCCCGGTATACACT
>JAAYHZ010000197.1 GCA_012744235.1 Clostridiaceae bacterium | reverse complement strand
ATTATTACTATGCCATCCGACCCATTACGTTCGAGGAGGGTGCAAAATGAGCAAATACGATGTCTTTACCATTGGAGATTCCTGTGTAGATATGATCCTGAGAGGGAAGGATATTGTTCCCGAATTTAACCAAAAAGAAAAGATGTTCGAAGATTACAACATTGTGATGGGCGGTTCCACCTTGATTTTCGCAAGCCAATGTGGAAGACTGGGTTTAAAAACCGTGGTTGCGGGAAAAATCGGCAAGGATCCTTTCGGCGACATTATTTTAAGCACCTTAAGAAAATCCCGCGTATGCACCGATTACATGATCGCATCGGAAGAATTAAAAACCGGGGTTACGGTGGCCTTGTGCAAGGAAAACGACCGCGCCATGCTGACCTATAGCGGAACCATCGATGCCATGAAGCCGGAGGATATTCCTTGGGATGTGCTGGAGCAATCCCGCCATCTTCATATCGGCAGTTATTTTCTTTTGAAGTCCGTTCAAAAGTGTTTCCCGGACATGATCGATTGCATTCACAAAAACAAAGGAACGGTCAGCTTGGATACCAACTGGGATCCGGAAGAAAAATGGGAGAGCGGATTGAAAGACATCTTATCGAAAATCGATGTATTTTTCCCGAATGAAAACGAAGCCATAGCCATTACCGGAGAGTCTTCGGCGGAAAAAGCCATAAACATTTTAAAGGATAACATTCCCGTAGTTGCCGTGAAGCTAGGCCCGAAAGGCGCCATCACTTATTACAAGGGAGAATCCGTGTTTTCTCCTTCCATCGACGTGCCGAAAGTAGATGCGGTAGGTGCCGGAGACAGCTTCGATGCAGGCTTCGTATACGGATATATTACGGGTGAAGATATTAAAACCTGTACGCGGATGGGGAATATCACCGGAAGCTTGAACATAAGGGGAGAGGGAGGTACCCAAACCCAGCCCTTCTACGATGAGTTTATAAAATATTTGGAAAAATAATGAAAGGGAGACGATTCGTCTCCCTTCTTAATTTATTTAACCTTTTTATTCCCTTTATTTTGCAAATGCTTCGTCCACTTTTCTGTATGCTTCGTAGATCATATCGATAACTTCATCGTTATCCCAGCTTTCATTAATGGACAAGTTGTATTGAACGGAAATGGCGGCTAATGCATTGGGAACGGGGAAGTTGGCCTTTTCTTTGTCTTTGTATTCGCCGGTGTATTCGGCTGCAGACCAGGGCAGATCGGTTCCCGGGAATACGTTTCTGTTCTTGTACCAATCCATTAAATGCGGGAAAGCTCTGTATTCGGGGTTAACAGGTACGCCTTCCGCTCTGAGAGCGTTCAAATATTCGAACTTGTCCTTGCAGGTGATGGCGTCCAAGTTCACTTCCAGTCTCCAGAACCAGTAGGATGCTTCGGCACCGGGAAGCTGTTCGGGTACTTTAACCGACTTTAAGTTCTTGAATTTTTCCGTTAACTTTCTTACAACATTTTGTCTTCTTGTTACGAGATCGGGCAGTTTTTTCAATTGTTCGCTTCCGATAACGGCTTGCAAATCGTTCAGGTTCATATTAATGGATGCAACTACGTTGCCGTTGCTTCCTTGGATACCGAACGGCTTACCTCTGTCGGAGTATTGGCGTGCTTTCCAATACAATGCTTCGGATTTGGTATATACCACACCGCCTTGTCCGCCGGTGCAGAAGTGTTTACCGTTCATTGTAGAAAATGCCGCGATATCGCCGAAGGTTCCGAGAAGTTTTCCGTTTAATTTTGCATAGTGAGCTTGAGCACAGTCTTCAATAACGGGTATCCCTTTTGCATGAGCCATTTCTACGATTTTATCGATATTCGTAGGTTCGCCTGCGATATGAGCTACGATGATGGCCCCTGTCAAAGGAGTAATCATTTTTTCAATTTGTTCGGCATCGGTATTGTATTTACCGGGCGCTGTATCGGGAACAACAGGAATGCAATTGCACATAACGACAGGCATAAATCCGCCGGGGTCCGTGATGGGTCCTACAATAACTTCGGAGAAAGGCTTTACTTCCAAGGCTCTTAATGCTACGTATACGGCGTTAGAACCGGAGTTAACGGCATCGGCGTATCCGCCGCCCATAAATTCGGCAAATTGCTTACAGAATGCTTCTTCGTGAGGACCGTTGTATCCTTGAGGAGCTCCCGCTTTGATGGCTTCGTCAAATAATTTGTTTACAGCGGCTTTTTCTTCTTCACCGAAATGACCTCTATTCGGCAAAGGCTTACAAACGGCTTTCGGTCCGCCGTTTATGGCTAAATTCGACATATTCTTAGACATGTTAATACCTCCATTGATTCATCAATCGTTCTTATAATATAAATTAACGATAATGCTCACTATGTATATTATAAACACAGGTAAAGATTGTAGTCTATACTTTTACGTGACGAATGTTGAATTATTTAATTGTTATCTCCTTTAAAACCGGCTTAAATTCGGCATATACGAGTTAAACGGTTGAAAAATATTCAGTCAAGTCCAAATTAGTGTGTAAATACCTCGGCATTTTAAATGTAGCAATCAGCCTATGGT
>JAAYHZ010000196.1 GCA_012744235.1 Clostridiaceae bacterium | reverse complement strand
TCCCCCTCCAAGCCTTCTACGTCGGTTTTAGATATGCTTCCTTCCACAGGTTTGTTTTCTTCGCTCAAGTTGAAAGCGGCAACAATTCCGCAGTTGTTGCACATATTTTGAAGCTTGAAAATCCGACCGGAGGTCAAAGGATCCACTGTTAAACAATCCTTTGCGGGAACGGCAAGCCGGTCGCAGCGCAAGATTCTTCCGTCTTCGAATACCAAGGGCCTTAAAATATCCGCATTGCTTCGATTCAAGGCGTCGCTAATGTAGATAGGCCCTCCGCTTATTGCTCGCAATACGCTGTTTTTTAGCGCTTGGCTGTCATCCGTCCACCACATATCCCAGTCGCAGTAATAAAATTGGCCTTGTATGAGGGTGTTATAGGCGCATTGCAGAATATGCTTGGAAAACCATTCGCGATTTTCCGGCTGAAAATCATCGCTGCAGCGTGAAATCGGGCTGATGTTTCGGTTCCACATGTCCTCGCTTGCCATACCCATGCAGTTTATCATCCGGTTGTCGAAATGACGGCCTACGGATGCTTCGATTGCATTATGGTACTGCCTCGCTGCTTTACCTACGGGAGCAAGGCCTTTATAAAATCTTCGAGTCATGCTTTGGTTGTCTATCTTTACAAATTCCGCTCCGCAGCTTTGCAAATAATCGTGGAATGCGCTGTAAAAGAGGTACGCTTTCCCTTCTTCATACGTGGGAATAAACGTACCTTGCGGGGTTTGAATCAGCAAATCCTTGTAGTCGCGATAGATTTCCCCGTCGGGAGATACTCCCGCCCAATATCCGGTGGCGGGATGCCACATGCCGACCTTTATACCGAATTCATTAACCTTTTCGATACATGCTTTTAATCCGTTAGGGAAACGTTTCGGATCCGCCTTAAACGAATACAGCTTCGAAGAGTGCATCAAGCGGAACATTTCCGACCGATTTCGGTAAGTCATGTTATAAAAGTCCCGGACTTCCGCCCACATGTCGTCTAAAATGATCCATTTGACCGGGATACCCTTCTTTCGAAATTCTCTGCACTTTTCGATAATGCCGGTTTCATCGACTCGAATTTCAAATGCATCCCAGCTGCACCAGCCAAGGTATTCGAAAATTTCAGGATATCGGCGTTCTTTTCGGAGTCTGCATCCGTTATTAAGCAGCTTCAAACAGACTTCGGCGCATTTTTCAATTAACTCGTACGGGTTAGCCCCTTCCGCCCAAGCAAAGGCAAGTCCTTTGCAGGTATTCATTTTTTCAAACCAACTGAAAAGCTTGGCTTGTACAAATCCTTCCGAACAACCGGAAAGCACGCATTTGTACTGTTCGGAAACAACCGGAAGCACCGCACCGTAAGTACCGTCATTTTTTTCGTAAACGAGACCTTGTGTTTCATTCGGTATATCCTTAAAATCCGTACCGAACTCCGGACGGCACCAGTATTCGGAATGTCTGAAATCCGCCATCCAAGACTTAACGTCCTCTATTGTAAATTCAATTGCCGCTCCAAGGTCACTGTCTAAGGGCCGGTTAGAAAATCCGTCAATGTAAACCGCACATACGTCGTTTATCCGTTCTTCATAAACTCGGACATGATAATCCTGCTTGGTTTGGTCAACGGTGTTTAAATAAACGTTTAACAGCTTTACCATAGAAACATCCCTTTTTTTAAAATATGCCGGACGACTTTATTCCTATTTACAATATAACATAATGTATCATCGATTAACGGGATAAAGAACAATTTTAAATATTGGTACTTCTCTTTTCTCATTTTATTATTAAGTATAGAATGTATGTAGCATTTGAATGAATCCTATCAAAGGGGGATGAAGAAATGAGCTTTGAAACGGTTGTGGCGCTAAACGGAGATTATAAGCTGTATTATCTTCATGACAAGCGCTTGAAAAGTAGCGATCCTTATACAATTGCCGAATTATTGGAATCGGCGGAAAACGTAATCCCGGCTACGGTTCCGGGAAACGTGGAAATCGATATGATGAAGGAGGGGATAATCCCCGACCCTTATATCGGGCTCAATCTTTTGGATATGGAAATGTACGAATATTATCATTTCGTGTACGTCAAAGAGTTTGAATATCCGGAAAATCCGACGGGTGACGAGCTTTTCCGATTTGAGGGTGTAGATACCTTTGCAAGCTATTATCTTAACGGAGAACGGATTGCAAGCACGGACAATATGCTTATCGAGCATGTATTTCCCGCTAAGGGGCTCAGGAAGGGAAAAAATACGTTAATTGTGCATATTGAGCCCACGGTATTGCGGGCAAGAGAGAATGAATATACCCTTTTGAATATTGCCCATAAATACAATTACGATTTGCTGTTCGTCAGGAAAACGGCATCCATGTACGGATGGGACATTTTTCCCCGATTGGTTTCGGCAGGAATTTGGCGTCCGGTGAGCATTATTCGAAGGCCGGCGATTCGGTTTACCCAAGTCTATTTATATACCCGCAGTGTAAGTGAAACCGCAGCGCATCTTACTCTATTCTATGAAGTTGAGCTTCAAAGAGAACAAGCCGATGAATTCAAAGTCGACGTAATCGGAGAATGCGAAGGGCATACCTTCAGCGCCCAATCTCGCGTTTGGGGAAAATGCTGCAGAATCGATTTTACCGTCGATAACCCCAAGCTTTGGTGGCCCAAAGGATACGGAGAACAAAGCCTGTATGATGTGACCGTTTCATTAAAGCAAAACGATATCGTCCTAGATACGGAACGCTTTCAAACCGGAATCCGTACGGTGACGCTGGATAGAACATCGACGGTAAATCCGGACGGTACCGGCGGGAAATTCGTCTTCATTATCAATAACAAGCCGATTTTCATATTGGGAACAAACTGGGTACCGCCCGACGCCATTCCTTCTTTAGGAGACAAACGAGCGGCGGAAATCTTGGAGCTTACGGACGATATCGGCTGCAATGCCATTCGTATCTGGGGCGGAGGCCGGTATGAAAAGGACGAGTTTTACGATTTGTGCGATAAAAAGGGTATTCTCGTATGGCATGATTTTATGATGGCCTGCGGAAATTACCCCCAGACGGAAGAATTCCAAAAGGCCTTTGCTGCCGAGGCAAAGCAAATCGTTCGAAAGCTGAGGCACCACCCCTCCATTATGCTTTGGGCGGGAGATAACGAGTGCGCCCCTCCCTATAGCCGCATGATCAATATCACAAATCCCAATGACAATATCGTGACTCGAAAAACGCTTTATTATCTGCTACTGAACGAAGATTTTACGAGGCCTTATCTGCCTTCATCCCCGTATTTCGACGAAGAATGCTACAAAAGGGGCGTTGAGCTTGCCAGTGAAAATCACCTTTGGGGACCGAGAAGATATTATAAAGGCGATTTCTATAAAAAAGCACCGGCGGTTTTCGCCAGCGAGATCGGTTACCACGGATGTCCGTCTTACGAATCCATAAAGAAATTTATTACAGAGGAAGCTTTATGGCCCTTTGATAATAACAAGGAATGGATTCTCCACGCTTCTTCGCCGGATCCTACCCTTGGCGAGCCCTATTCCTATCGAATTGCTCTGATGGCAAACCAAGTGAAGGAGATGTTCGGCGAATTGCCGGATAATCTTTATGAATTTGCGTTGGTCAGCCAGTTCGTGCAGGCGGAAGCGAAAAAGTATTTTGTGGAACGCTTCCGATTCAAAAAACCGCAACGAAGCGGTGTCATATGGTGGAATATCTGCGACGGATGGCCTCAATTCTCGGATGCGGTTGTGGATTATTACTACACGAAAAAATTGGCTTACAGCTATATCAAGCGCTCGCAGCAGCCTTTATGCCTTATGGTCGATGACGAAGGCGATGAGCTCGTCTTAGTCGGTGTCAACGATACATTAAAGGATACGGAAGTAGAATTTACGGTAAAAAGCGCCGAAGACGGAAGAATGATCACATATGGAAAAGGGACCGTCGGAACCGAAAAGGCGATACCTCTTGCCAAGATACCGGCGCCGGACAAACAGGATATGTTCATCATCGAATGGAGCTCCGGAGAGCAAAAAGGTATGAATACGTATCTGTACGGGCAACCCACCTTCGATTACAGGAAATACAAAGAATGGATTGAAAAGCATCATCTTTTGGAAGTATACGGATTTTAATTATGAATGACATATCCGGCCTCTATATCAAGGGATAAGGAGGCCGGATATATAAGCGGCAAGAGAATTTCGCAAAAAACCATTAATTCAACCGGAGCAATCTTGCAATGTTTTTCCCCATTACATATTCCGTTTCTTCTTTTGTTAAGTCCAAAACCTCGATTTTTTTCATTTCCGTCCGAGGATCAAGCAATATGCCGTCGGAGCCGAAGAGCACTTTTTCCGGACCGAGAATTCTGACGGCGTCTTTTATTTTCCAATAGGTAGGGACATATGCCGTATCCAGATACACATTTTTGTTTTTGCGAGCCAACTCGATGAATTGGTCGATCAAAAGAACGTTTCCGCTTGGAGCTCCGAGATGAGCCAATATTAATAAAAGGTCGGGATATGCTTTTACAATACTTTCGATAGCGGCATAATCGTTTCCCGAATCGATAAGACAGGGGACGCCGTATTCGATTGCCGTCTCGAGAACCGGACCGATAACCTCTGCGTGAAGAAGAGTCTCTCCTCGATGTATTTTTATGCCTTTCATGCCCCGTTCTTCGATTGCATACCTTATATCCTCCGTAACCT
>JAAYHZ010000024.1 GCA_012744235.1 Clostridiaceae bacterium | reverse complement strand
TGAAACCAATGCTTGGTGTTAGGATAAATCGTATATTGTTCTCCCTCGCGCAAAACGATTTCATGCCATACGGTATACCATTCTTCGCTGCCTGCGGGAGGTACGGCAAAGGGACGGCTTGCAGGCTCCCCTTCAACGTAAAGGTACACGGTTCCATACCGACAGCGGAAGGTTTCCTGCTTCCCTCTATACTCGCCAAACGGTGCATGCTTGTGCTCCGGACAGGTTTGACGGGGCAGTAAAACCATTTCCTTTGCACAGTACCGCTCGCAATTGATATATATAACGAGTGATAAACCGGTGCGCTCAAATTCTCCCAAGCCAAAATCGGCGATTTCTATGTTTTCCTTCTCCTCGGCGGTAAGAGCAATCCCTGCTTTTTGAAACATGTCCAATGCTGCGGCACGCGCCTGTTCACAGACTTCTCTTTTCATACGGTTACGACTCCTCTTAAAACGGATATTGTGAAAAACAAAATCGCTTAAAGCATTGATCCCGGAACCTATAATAGTAATTTTTGTAATCTTTTAAATGAATTTTAACACACCTAGTAATCGGATACAATACAAGCCGGTTCTTCTTGACAACCTTTTCGCATACAAGGTCAATCCAAAGTATTGCGTTCTGCGATTCGGGATTAGAGCGGCAGGGTCATATTTTTTGGCCGAAGTTAGCACTTTTATGTTTCATCATGTTTTCGAATCTTTTAAGTATAAGAAAAAAGGTCTGCAAATCTTCTATATACGGGACGCAAAGAAAGGAATTCATCATCAATCAAAAACTCGCTTCCGTATCCTTTAAAAAACAGATCGCGGCTGCGTTCATATCTCATCGGCTCTACCGCTTCTTTTATATTATCCAAAGATTGCTCAATATCCATTTTCGCCGTGGCAAAGGGACATTCCGGTCGGTTATGAACGCCATGGAAATATTAAAACAAAAAAAGCTTGTTTTCGGCACTTCCTGCTGCTATACGAGAAAAAATGCGGAAACGATAGGCAGCGAAGAATATATAGACAGCATGATTGAATGGGGTGCAAAATTCGCTTGGTTCTTTACCTACATGCCTGTCGGTGTTAACGCCGTTCCCGACTTGATTGCCACGGCGGAGCAGCGAGAGTTCATGTATCATCAAATCCGAAAATTTCGAAAAACAAAGCCATATTTACTATGGATTTCCGGAATGACGGCGAGTACGTGAAAGGATGTATAGCAGGCGGACGATACTATTTACATATCAACGCCAACGGCGATATCGAGCCTTGCGCTTTTATCCACTATTCCGATTCCAATATTCATGAAAAAACCTTGTTGGAAGCCTACCGCTCTCCGCTGTTTATGGCTTACCGGAATTCGCAGCCCTTTAATCAAAACCACCTTTGTCCTTGCCCCCTCTTGGATAATCCCGGTGCGTTGGCAAAAATCGTGGAGTCTGCGAATGCAATATCCACGGATTTGCAAAATCCGGAGGATGTAAGAGTTTTATCGGCCAAGTGCCTTGCGGCAGCCGAGAATTGGAGGCCGGTCGCGGATCGTCTGTGGGCATGCAGCCGTTACGGCGAAAGCCGAATCGGATAGAAAATTCTTGTGCCGCATGTACTCATGAAAGTCATGAGTATGTGTGGCACAATTTTTCTACTGTTGACACGAATATATCGATTATTAACGCTGATGATTTTACTGCTTACCGTCCATCGAAACTCAAATCCTCATGATTTAATCGTATTTGTTATAGCAATCCGGAGCTTTTCTTTTATATAATATTATATATAAAAATTGTGTACCGTGCTTTTACCGTAAATTTTCCGTGATAGAAGAAGGAAGCTATGACAGGAAGAGTATTTGATATACAGCATTTCTCCATTCATGACGGGCCGGGAATTCGCACCGTCGTATTCCTCAAAGGCTGCAATCTGCGCTGCTACTGGTGTCACAACCCCGAATCGCAGTCCTTTTTGCCCGAGATCGGATTCGTTATCGAGCGATGCATAAGCTGCGGCAGGTGTATATCCGCATGTCCCAAATCCGACGGCCTTCGAACTGCCGGCGCCGACGAATGCGACGGCTGCGGCCGCTGCGTCGAAGTCTGCTATGCAGGTGCGCGAAAATTATACGGCAAGGATTACACGGTCGATGAAATTCTTGACGAAGTTTCGATAGACCGCGATTTATACGATAAAACCGGCGGAGGTGTCACCGTCTCCGGCGGCGAACCTTTTTCCCAAGGGGAATTTTTACGGGAACTGTTGACGGCACTTAAATCGGAGGGCATCCATACCGCCGTGGAAAGCGCCGTCTTTACGGAATGGAGCGGCATCGAGAAAGCGCTGCCTCTCATCGACCTGTTCATATGCGACATAAAGTCCGTAGACGACGGAAAACATATCGCCGCTACATCAAAATCCAATCGCATAATACTTGAGAATATTAGAAACCTTAGCCGCCGTACGAATTTGCTGCTGCGAACTCCGGTTATTCCCGGGTTCAATGACGGCGAACACGATCTTTCGGCCATTGCAGATTTTATTGCAGCGCTGCCGAAAGTTCCGAAGCATGAGCTTTTGCCCTTTAACGGTATCTGCAAAGACAAATACAAAGCTTTAAATCGAACATTCATAGCGGAAAACCGAGTTTCGCCTACCGGCGACGAAATGAAACGCTTTGCAGAGATCTTCCGCCAAAGGGGAATAGATTGTTCGATTAATGAATGATAGTTACAAGGAGAATTGCCATGAAACTGAATTCCGAGTTAAAACCCATTGCCGAAGAATTCGACGCCTATTATTCCTCTTTCCGGCCGGACACCGATCGGCTTTCGAAGCTTGTCAAAAAAATGTATGAACAATGCAAGTCGGAGCCGTCATATCTTTTAAAATCCTCTTTCCATGAGCTCTTGTGTCGCGAATGCGAGATCAAGCTTTTTAAAGAATCGCCGTTTTTCTTTGAAATGAACTCGGGCCGCCCGCGCTATTCGTGGGGCGGGCTGCAATCCCCGATAGGCTCATACTTGCATAATATCACCGCCTCCAAATGGCTTGACCCCTATGCCGAAGCCCTCGCTGCCGACCGTGCCGAAGGAGTCATTCATTGCTGGAACAATCCCGTCGGCTTCGACCACCACTGTCCGGGCTATGACCGTTTGCTTTCCGACGGAATTCGCGGGATTATGGATCTTACTCAAGCCGCCCTTACGGAATGTACCGATCCTGCAAAATACGATTTTTATACCGCCGTACTACGCAGCTCCAAAGCGCTTCTTCACCTTGTCGGACGTTTCGCTCAAAAAGCCGACGAGCTCGCGAAAGCCGCCGATAGCGAAAACGAAAGGATGCACTTTGAAAAAATCCGAGCCGCCGCAGAAAACGTACCTTATAATCCGCCAAAAACCTTCTATGAAGCGTTATGCACCCTATTGTTTTTCCGCGAATGCGTCGGCTCCATTGAAGGAATCGGATTCAGTACGCTCGGTCATCTTGACAGGATGCTATATCCTTATTACGAAGCCGCCCTTGCCGCCGGTCGAATGACCGAAGAGGAAGCGAAAAAGCTTCTGCACGCTTTGTTTATATACACCGAAGTCCGCTTCAATGCCGAAAAAAGCTATAACGAAACATCCACAACGATTATCCTCGGCGGCTGCGACAAGGACGGAAACGTTATATACAACGAAGTTACAAAGCTCATCCTGAAGGTACTGCTAGAAGGCCGTTACGTAGGGACCAAAGTCAATTGTCGTATCTCATCCAAGCATCCGAGAGAATACTTCCGTAAGCTTGCCGAAATCCAAACGGCAAACATTCCGTCGATTGTAATGCAGAACGACGACGTTATCATTACGGCCCGAGTGAAGCTCGGTCAGGCACCGGAGGATGCAAGGCTCTATGTGAGCGGCGGCTGCCATGAGGTGGTGCTCGCCGGAACCGAGGTCAACACCCGCGCCGATACTTGGATCAGCCTTCCGGCAATTCTGCTTCGAACACTGCGCTCCCATGATCATTTCGATGATTACCAAAGCTTATATACCGCTTTTGTGCATGATGCCGCGGCATATTACGAGAAAATCGTACGTTTGAAAAACGAAGGCGAAAAGCATTGGTGCGAATTCGACCCGCTTCCTCTTTATTCGTCGACAATCGCAGGTTGCTTGGAAAGCGGACGGGATATAACCGAAGGCGGTGCAAAATATTCCTCTACGGCAATTTCGCTTCTCGGTACCGCAACACTAATCGATTCGCTTTACAGCTTAAAGGTACTCGTTTTCGATGAAAAAAGACTAAGCCTTGGCGAATTTAAACAAATTCTTGATGAAAATTACGCTTCCCGTGAGGATTTGCGGCAATATATCATCCGGCGGCTTCCGAAGTACGGCACAAACAACCCGATACTCAACCGCTTCAGTGCCAAAATTCTCGCGGATATCGCCAAAATTGCAGGACAAACCAATGCACGCGGCGGCAAATATCTTCCCGCATTTTATCCCCACGAAATTTACCGTCCGTTAGGACAAAAGCTCGGTGCGACTCCCGACGGTCGCAAAGCGCATACGCCTCTATCCCGCGGTGCGTCGCCTAGCGAATTTATTGAAATTCATAATCCTGCAGACATTATTCGTAGCCTCGGCGCAATTGACTTCACCGATTATGCCGACTCCTTCTGCACGGAGCTGACATTACCGCGTATGGGCGGCGAACGGGGAATCACGGTAATAACCGCGCTTATCGAAAGCTTTCTTGAGATGAAAGGCTCGAGCCTGCAGTTTAATATGCTAAACCGCGATATGTTGATTGAAGCGCAAAAGAATCCCGCCGAGCATGCGGATATTATTGTTCGTGTCTGCGGATACAGCGCATATTTCATACATCTTAGCCGCGATACCCAGGATGAAATTATAGCCAGGGCAATCCGGTCGGGTACATAGCATCTGCATGTTCGTAAACCCCAAGTATATTTACTTTACTTTTTGTAGAAAAACCTTTGAATATGAAGAATAAGTCGAAATAATTAAAGCGTTTTACCGGAAAACATTACCGTATGCAACAAGTCATTCATGGAAGTCCGTTTCTTCGATCCTTTAGGAACCGGACTCCAAAATAAAATCCTGCTCGCTTAAGCTATAGCCTCGTATTTGTGCTTTCGGTGCATCGTCGACGATGTAATTAACGACATATATTTCTCCGTCATCAAATTGGACCCATCCGGAGTATCCCAAATCCGATACCGGGCTTCGGTCAAAATCAATCGGCATGATGCGGGCCCACTGCTCTTTTCTTTCCCTTGCTTTTGCCGATTCTACATCGGTCAATGCGGCAAAGAAATTCTGGGTCCACGTCCCAAGCCATCCCTTGCCACCTTGCATAAATCGATACGTAATCAATATCTTCCCGCTTTGAAGCAGACCTGCCACCGGCCGATGGCATCCGGGAAGCGGAGCTCGATAGGGCCCTTCCCAGCTCTCTCCGTTATCATAGGAAACGGCTTTTTGACAATCCCGGCCCTCTCCCGAATTCTCTCGCATAAAAGCAACCAAGGTACCGTCAGGCAAAGGCAGAATACTCGCTTCGCATAAATGGAGACCTTCTTTACTCGCTACCGTTATGGGGCCGGTCCATGACCGTCCTTTGTCATCCGAATACCACAGGCTTTGCTCCAAATACTCGTGTTTTACACTTTTATCATGGGTCGCCAAAATCCATCTTCCGGTCGAAAGCTCGCGAAGCTTGTCAGGAACAATCCCTTTTACCGGCGTTTCAAAGGGTCCATCCCAATTCTCACCCTCCGCATCGGCAAACCATAGATAGTTGGTACCTCCCGATTCGCCTTTTCCGTATATTTTATCGCATGCAATAACCAAGCGATTGTCATTCAATTTTGATATTCGGGCGCAATTCCAATACGGGTACCCTTTCGTTCCTTCGCTCAACGGTTTTTTCGGGCTCCACGTTCTTCCCCGATCCGTACTTTCCGTAAAGACGATTCGAGTATAGGATCGATCTCCGTGGTGATTGCATTCGGAAAATACGCATATCAGCTTGCCGCCTCTTGTTAATACTACGTCCGGCCATGCCTCGTATATATTGTCATCACGACTTACGGTAAACCTTTGAATGGTCATTAGATTTCCTCCTCACATTTCTCATTTTGAATCGATCCCGCTTCGTATCGGTTGTCCAACCATAACGATTATGTTTTTGTTTAACTTTATTGCATTTTTAATACATTTTAATACGTATGACATAATAAAACAATAGTTGAAGGTCTATGTTCCTCCGACGGCCTTTGGATTCACAAGCATCGGGAAATCCTTCTTTTATTATCCCGATTGAATTTTTCTTCAATTATTCAAGTTCATTATGCTATATTGATAAATAATACAATTTTGCAGGTGAAACAAACATGAATAAAACATCTATCGCCAAAATTAATCCGGGTAAAAAGTGCAAGATACAAGGATTCGTAGAAAATATTCGAAACAAAAGAACCATTGCCTTTATCGTTATAAAAGACATTACCGGGAAAATACAGGTAACAATCGATAAACAAAGCAACCCCGATTTATCCGATACGATAAACCGGCTTACGCTTCAATCGTTTGTGACGGTTACAGGTACCGTATTGGTGAACGAATATGTAAAACTGAACGGCGTCGAAATGATTCCGGATGATATCGTGATCGAATCGTTAGCGGAGCCTTTACCCATCCAAGACGATTCTTCCATTGATCTGAAAATGGATTATCGGTGGCTGGATCTTAGGTCGGATAAAAACCAAATGATTTTTAAAATACAAACCTGTATGGTCGATGCCATGAGAAAACACCTTTTAAAAAAGGGCTTTATTGAAATTCACACGCCGAAGCTGATCGGAACCGCCAG
>JAAYHZ010000195.1 GCA_012744235.1 Clostridiaceae bacterium | reverse complement strand
GTAGATAAATTTGTGAGTGGGTTAAAAAGAGATATTCAAGCGGTTAGAAATGCTATTATATATGAATACAACAATTGACCAAAAGAGAGTTCTGTGAATAAACTGAAAGCTATTAAAAGTATAAGGTATGTAAGAAACAAATTTGAGATGTTGAGACAAAAAGTTCTTTTACTTGAGAATAATGGATAATTCAACAATAAGTGGAAAGAATCAGTATTCGGTTAAAAGATATGTGTATCATAATATAGAATATCTCTTTCGTCAATCCTAAAATATAGGAGAGTTATAAATATTTGCTTTCTTGATCCTGTATTAAAAACGATTGTTTTCGGTTGACTCAAAAACCGATTCATGATATGCTAATTTCGATTTTTAGTAAATATTTTTTTGTACCGGTTGGACAGATAATAAATCTGTTTTCAAGACTTGTAACCTTTGGGTGGGGGTTTCACAAGAAATCAGCATCCTTTTTTAATGCAACACGTTAATTGACAACCGGTTAACGTACAATTATATTGAATAAAAGAGGTAGTCCTGTTCCGTTTCGATTCTATGGATGATGAGAACATCATATGGAATAGAGAAAAGAAAGCGGGAAAGGAATGGATTGTCCATACAATATTGGTGAAGGAGGATTATACAAACATGACTTTTTTTGAAAGTCTTGGCGTTGCAGCCATATGTATTGTAATCGTTTTTATTGTCTTATGTGTTATCTGCTTGTTTATCATGTTGTTTTCTTCCATTCTTTCAGCCTTTACGAAAGGCAAGAAAGAACCGAAAAAAGAAAGCGGAGTAAAGAGCGTATCAAAAGAAACAACGGGCGATCTTACGCTGGAGAATGTAGACGAAATAACGGCGGCCGTGATTATGGCGGCGGTAAGCGGTGCATCCGGTGTACCCGCATCCAAGCTGCGATTTAAATCCATTAAGTTGTTAAAAAAAGAATAAAGAGAGAAATTTGTTGGAGGTTATTTATTGAACATGATAGTTACATTTAGTATCGAAAGAAGTATAAACGGATGGAATAGGGCGTCCCTTACAAAATCCGATACAAAAGAACGGCAAGGAGGACTGAAATATGTTTGTTGATACGCTTTTGAGTATTTGGGAAGCTTCTGGCTTTGCGGCGATGACGTGGCAAAACGGAGTTATGATCCTTGTATCTTTCATATTGATATATCTGGCCATTGTCAAAGAATTTGAACCCTTACTGTTGCTACCTATTGCGTTTGGTATGCTATTGGCGAACCTTCCGATTGCCAACCTGATGAAGGAGCCTACCGAGACCGAAAACGGAGGTCTGCTCTATTATCTTTATTTAGGAGTTAAAAAAGGTATTTATCCTTCGCTGATCTTCCTCGGAATAGGGGCTATGACCGACTTTGGTCCGTTATTGGCCCGCCCCACCAGCTTGTTGTTGGGTGCCGGTGCCCAATTCGGTATCAGCGCGGCGTTCATTATAGCGGTTGCCCTTGGCTTTAAGCCGAATGAAGCGTCATCCATCGCTATCATCGGCGGCGCCGACGGCCCGACGGCTATTTATCTGACAACGAAGCTTGCACCGGAGCTGTTACCTGCGATTGCCATTGCCGCCTATTCCTATATGGCTTTGATTCCGTTAATCCAACCTCCTATTATGCGGCTTCTGACTACGAAAAAAGAAAGAGAAGTAAAGATGGAACAGCTTCGTGAGGTTTCGAAGTTGGAAAGAATCTGTTTCCCCATCGTCGTATCCGTATTGTGTATCCTTTTACTGCCGGATGTTGCGCCTTTGATCGGAATGCTGATGTTAGGAAACTTGTTCAGAGAATCCGGAGTGGTGGCTCGTCTATCGGATACGGCTCAAAATGCGTTGATAAACATCGTTACGATCTTTCTCGGTGTAACGGTAGGAGCAACTGCAAGCGCGGATCGATTCTTGAAGCCGGAAACTCTGATGATTATCGGACTGGGATTGACGGCCTTTATTTTCAGCACCGTGGGCGGTCTGTTGATAGGAAAGCTGATGTGTTGGTTGTCTAAAGGAAAGATTAATCCTTTAATCGGTTCTGCCGGCGTGTCGGCCGTACCTATGGCGGCAAGAGTATCCCAAGTTGAAGGGCAAAAGGCGAACCCCACGAACTATCTTTTGATGCATGCTATGGGACCGAACGTAGCCGGGGTTATCGGATCTGCCGTTGCAGCGGGAGTTTTATTGAATATATTCGGAAGATAATAAAATTACATAAAATGCAAAAACGGTTGACGAAGTTATCTTCGTTTCAAGTAATAGAATTGTGAAACTTCTAGGGTGGGAAGCAAAAATTTGTGCTTCCCACTCTTTTTTATATATCCACTTTATTATTAAGGAGGCAATATGCAAAACCCGAAAAAACAATTAATTTTTGCTCTCATTTATTTCGTTGTTGCGGTGATTGTCGTTGTAGCCGTAGCTTTATTATTAAAATAAAGCGAGATAACCTTGAACAAGAGCATAAAAATTGTGCAAATGGACGGAACCGGGGTATAATGAAAGCAAATGTGAGGGTCAAAGGGTGATGAAGATGAATTCAAGGGAAAAATTGATCCATGCGCTCAATCATAAAGAGGGGAAGGTCCCTATTGATTTTAACGGCACGGCCGTCACCGGTATCCATGTTTCCTGTGTTGAGAAGTTACGAGAATATTACGGTCTTGAAAAAAGACCCGTAAAGGTTTGGGAGCCGTACCAGCTGTTAGGGTACGTCGACGAAGACCTGGCCGATGTCATGGGAATTGATGTTGTCGGGGTTTCTTCGAAGAACAATATGTTCGGAATACCCAATGAGAACTGGAAAGAATGGCGATTGGAAAGCGGTCAAATTGTGCTTGTACCGGGCAATTTCAATACCACGGCAGACGAAGAGGGAAATACTTACGTGTATCCGGAAGGGGATACAAGCGTCCCGCCTTCCGCAAAAATGCCGAAAGGCGGATACTATTTTGATACCATCATTCGCCGGCAGGATATTGACGACGATTCTTTGAATCCGGAAGACAACTTGGAAGAATTCAAGATCTTAAGCGATGAAGAGGTACAATACTTTAAGCAAGAAGCCGTAAAGGCATACGACACGGGGAAAGGAGTCATTGCCAATTTTGGCGGTACCGCTATCGGGGACATCGCATTGGTTCCGGCGCCTTTTCTAAAGCATCCGAAAGGTATTCGGGATATAACAGAGTGGTATATTTCCACTGTCTTAAGACAGGACTATTTACATGCCATTTTTGAAAAGCAAACCGATATCGCTTTGGAGAATCTTAAAAAGCTTCACGAAGCTTTGGGAGAATACGTGGATGTGGTGTTTATTTGCGGAACCGATTTCGGAACCCAGCAAAGCACCTTCTGTTCCGCCGAGACCTTTAAAGAACTCTACATGCCTTACTATGTTAAAATGAACAGATGGATCAAAGAAAATACCAAGTGGAAAACCTTCAAGCATTGCTGCGGCGCCATTGAACCTTTTATCCCTTTGTTTATTGAGGCGGGATTTGACATCTTAAATCCCGTACAGTGTTCCGCCACAGGAATGGATCCGAAAAAATTAAAAGAAAAATACGGAGACCGGATCGTGTTCTGGGGCGGCGGCATTGATACCCAACAGGTTCTTCCCTTCGGAACCAAGGAAGAGGTACGAAGTCAGGTTCTGGAAAGGCTGGAGATCTTCTCGAAAAACGGAGGCTACGTTTTCAATGCCATCCACAACATCCAAGCCAAGACACCTATCGAAAACATCGTAGCCATGATAGAAGCGGTACACGAATTCAATGAAAGCCGTTGATTTTACGTGTTTTGTTTTTATCGGTGAAAAACGCAGGCTACAATAACAAGCCTTATGTTTTTATTGCTTCGGATACCGGATTCCCCATTTCTCGACGATAAGCTTATGCAGCCCTTTCATGGGGCTAGGGATGGGTACGTCCAGTACATACAACAAGCCTAAAACAAATGCAATAAAGCATAGGACGGAGAACACTGCTAGCTCTTTTTTTAGTTTTCTTTTTACCAAATCCGGAACGGTGAAGAGGATGATAACGGTATAGATTAATACAAGATAGATCACGAGTCGTTTTTCCCTCCCTTATTCGGTAGATTTCGAAGCTTAGCTATCAACAGGGTTAAGGGCGGAATTAGAAACATCAGCGGAGCGGAATAAATTATGCCTGCGTTTTGCGAGATTTCGGCATGATCCACCTTGGATTGAAAAACGGTAGCCGCAAGAATTACTTCGATACCGGCGACAGGTAAAACCAGCGGTATATAGGTTTTCAGATTGAATATTTGAGCTATGGCCGTGACCGATGCGTATAAAAAGAGGCAGCATTTAAAAAATATGAGAAAGGTCTGTGCAATACCGATAAGAAAGTCCATACGGGTTAACACCGTCCCGATGTCAATAAGTCGAGTAGACTGAAAAGAAGGAGAAGTCCATATGGTTTGCGTATTGCCCAAAACGGCCGTATTGCGAACGGCAACGATAAAAAGGGAGACGGTACCGACCAAAAGACCCGATAAAATGCTTTTTTTCGCTTTTTCCGCTTTATCCAAAGATGCCATAATCATTAGAAATACAAGAGTTTCGCAAAAAGGTATGGCCATCATGATGTGGATGCCATGAAGCATCCTGGCAAAGGGCAGTTCAAATAGAGGCAAAAAGTTGGAGAAATCCATTTGATCAATCAAAAGAATCGTCGTACATATAGGCACGAATATGCCGATCAATGCAATCAGGTGGCTTATTCTTGCCAATACTTCCAAACCCTTGGAAACGGCATATGCACAGGTTGCCGAAAAAGCAACCAATAGAAAAATGAAAGAGGTATCCGGCATTAAAAAAGTGATGTACAGTTCGCCTACATCCCGAATGTTAAAAGAGAGGGTCATTAGAAAAAAGAAGATATAATATAAAGATAGGGTCTTGCCTAAAAAGCGGCCGTAAACCGCATCGTTTATTTGCACTACGTTCATCCCGGGAAACCTTTTTGCAAGGGCTACATAGGAAAGAACGAAAGGAATGGCCAAACCCAGCCCTATTAATATTACCATCCAGGTTTGGCTTTCCGATATTCCGATGGCAAAATCGACTAACAAAACGGATCCTTGAACGAAGCCGGCAAATAAAAAGAACAATTGCATACTGCAGATTTTACCTTTTTCAACATTCATATTATTCCTCCTTTTGGCCCGGTGCCGCCGGCTTCACCAATAAATCGGTTTTTTGAATCTTGGCTTCAATTTCGATATCAAGTTCAATGGTCGGATAGACTTCATCCCACCGGTCTTTAAGCTTTTCCCATTCGTTTTTGTATTTTTTATGAAGCATTCTGCCGAATCCGAATATGTCGGCATTCAGTTCTTTGGATTTTTCAAAAGCCGTCATGATTTCCTTGCGAATTACTTCCGACTGGGCTTTTTCAATCTTTTCAAATACGGACATGGTTGTCAGATTTAAGGCGGATGATTGTTCCGCAAGACTGGATTCTTGCTTGATCTTAATATGCATGACGATTTTTCCGTTCTCGATTTTCGGTGTCACTTTGCTTTCCGCTTTTAAAATTTCCAGCGACAACAATCCTTGGTCTTCGGGATACGGCACTAACAAGATTCCGCTTTCCACCTTGCCTAAAACCCAAAGAAGCCCGCGTGTTTCTTCGTGGACGAGTTTTCCCACCATTTTGTCGTTTTTAAACACGGCCATGTCGTATATATGAATGTTTTTTTGTCCTTCCTCTTCCATAACTTTGACTATCGGGGCTGTCGGAGCCGTCGTTTCGCACATCAAGGATGATACAAAATCTTTCATATTGACTTTGTAGAAATGAGACGTAAAACGATAGGATTTAACCAATTTGACGATATTAATGGCGGGGAATTTTTCGGTTTCCGGTTTGGCATCCATAATATCGGCAGCTTGATCTTCGGCAATAAGGATCAATGCCGTAGGTCTCATTTCATGAGCCCTCAAGAAAAAATCGATATACTCTTGTAAGCCTTCCGAAGCCAAATCATTTCCGAAAATGACGACTTGGCTGTGGGATACGAATAACCGGTTTCCCGTTTTATGCGTTACTTTTCTTATGGCGTCAAAAACGGATTTTCCATTACCCGTAACATTCCAATAGGCTTTTCCGCCGCCGCTTTCATCGGATGTTCTTCCGACCTCGGCTTCTTTGACCACCTGAGCGGTGATGATGATATCTTGTGTGTCTTGACCTTTGTCTACTCCCATACCAATAACGATTTCCAAATCGTTAATTTCTCTTCCGCCTAAACAGCCGGAAAACAGGAAAATCGTAAGAAGAATGATTACCAAATGTGCAGCGTTTTTTCTCATTTTTCTTACTCCTTTTGCTTGGAATCGCTGTTGTCGTTTTTGTACGGTGAGGGTTTTAAGTCCGGGGCTTGACGATAGTAATCGGCATCTTTCCAGATGATGGCACTTAGGTGTTTTGTCATGTTCCAAAGGGGCATTCGTATGAAAACGTCCTTTAAAGCGGATAAATTCAAAGGCGCGATCGGCCATAAATAGGGTGTTCCGAAAGATCTTAACGATGTGAGGTGTATGAGGGTTACCAAAAGCCCCATAATAACGCCGAAGCCTCCTGCTATTCCGGCAAGGGCCAGAAAGATGTACCGTAGAATGGTTCCGGAGTCCGTTTGTGCCGGAACGGCAAAGCTGGCAATGGCGGTAGCCGATACCACGATGACCATGATGGGACTTATGAGGCCGGCTTCAACGGAGGCTTGGCCTAATACCAGAGCTCCTACGATTCCGATGGTTTGCCCTACCGCTTTCGGTAAACGAATTCCCGCTTCGCGTAATATATCGAAGGTAAATATCATCAGCCATGCTTCCAGTATGGCCGGAAACGGAACTCTCTCACGGCCTTCCGCGATTGAAATTAAAAGGGAGGTCGGTATCAGCTCCTGATGAAAAACGGTTAGCGCTACATATAAAGCAGGTCCTAAAGTGCTAATGATGTAGGACAAGAACCGGATAATCCGCATGATGCTTGCAAGATAAGGTCTGGAATAGTAGTCCTCCACGCTTTGGAAGGTTTCAATGAAAACCATAGGCACCACCAGGACAAAGGGAGTTCCGTCAACCAGAATGGCGGCACGGCCGTCTAATAATTTTGCTACGATTTTGTCCGGCTTTTCGCTGTTGGAAACGGTGGGGAATATGGAGTAGGGAGCATCTTCAATAAATTGCTCGATATACCCGGACTCCAATATGGCATCAATCTTGATTCGATTCAGCCGTGCTTTGATTTCCTTGATCAGCTCCGGATTGGCTATGCTTTTTAGATATACAATGCATACATCCGTTTTTGATTTTTCGCCGAGCTTTAATTTTTCTACACACAAATCCGGGCTTTTTATTTTCCGTCGGATAAGAGAGATGCTCACGTTGATATTTTCATTAAAGCCTTCTCTCGGCCCCCGCACAACGGCTTCCGTTCCCGGTTCCTCGATGTTGCGGGATTCCCGCTTCCCCGTGTTAATAACCAAGGCTTCTTTTGAGCCGTCTACCAGAAGAATGACGGTTCCCGCCAATAATTTGTCGATTAAATCGCCTAACGAGGTTATCTTCAGGCAATCGGTGATGGATATATAATGTGTTTTGATGGTATCAATATCGGATAAATCCAAATTCTTGTCATTGCCGAACATCAATGTGCCGTACATTAAAGGCTGCAGAATGTTTTTATGAATTTCTTCCTTGTCGACCATGCTATTAATAAAAAGCAAGGCACCCTTACATTCACGGTTATTACCGAAATAAAATTCATGGACGGATACATCGCTGCTGTTGTGCAGGATGTTTTCAATGATTTCTCGGCTCTTTTTCAAATCGGATGGTATGGGTTCGTTATAGCCATTATTCGACGTATGGTCTTGGGATGAATTTTTACTTTTCAAGGCGGTATAACGAAGTATTTTTAATATATATCGAAACATGCATCCTTCTTTCCGTGTTATGGTTTTTACTTATTGTTCACATGCCTTTGTAAATTATGCATAAGTTACGTATTGTTGAAAAAGAGTGCGGCAAAAAGATCGTAAGAAGAAATGAACAAGAAAATCGTTACGGGGATGCGGCTGTGACGGGAAAAAATAAAGTCTTAAAAGACTTATGAATTCGGTCTTTCAAGACTTTTTTGGCGGAGAGTCAGGGATTCGAACCCTGGATACCCTTACGGGTATACATGATTTCCTGTCATGCGCCCTCGACCATCTAGGCGAACTCTCCAAAAATAATTCGGTTTTCTCGCTGCGTTTTCAACGAGCGCTTAATCATTGTAACTGATGAAATTTTATTTGTCAACAGCAAAATTAGAGCTTGCAAAAATTGCAAAACCTCAGAATTTGATAACCCGACTTCGACTGTTTTCGGGCAGTCGAAGTCGGTAGTATTTACATTTTAATGTGCGCTATCGGCATTCTCCAGAAGGTATTTTTCCGCTTCGGCACACCACAAACCGTTGTTGGCTTCCACGATTTCAGCCAATTTCGCAAAGAGGGGATTGGTTTTTCCTTTTTCTTTGAAATCCGAAATGGCGGTGAGCTCCATGTTGATGTTTGTATAGATCAATTTTTTACCGCCGGGTATTTTCGGTAAGTTCAGTGTCGTTTCGATAACACTGTCGATGCCTCCTACGTGGGTAATCATGGCTGCGGGGTTGATTCTTTTAGCGGACATCAGATCTAACGATTCAACCATGTCCTCCGTATTCCCGCCGCTGGTTCCTACGATATGAGTAGAGGAATAGTGAACATTATAAAAATTGAACATGGCGCTGAATTTCGGATCCGTAGGACCTGCAAAGAAATTCAAGCAGCCGTCTTTTCCTAGGATTTGATCTCCTTGCTCAACCACCGGTTTTACCGGTGCAAAGACGAATACGTCGTCATAACC